>JAHWKS010000237.1 GCA_019347795.1 Planctomycetota bacterium
CTGGTTCGAGCAGTTCTACTCCGTCGGCTTCCGCAATTATCCCGTGTCGGAAACCTACCTGCACGAAAGCGAGCAGGTCGCGTGCGGGACGAAGTAAGCGCTAAGGGCAACCACGGGCTGGCGAGCAGGCCCGCAGTTAACGCAGCGGCGGCTGGGCGTCGAAGATGGGAACGTTCGCAGTCGGCGCGGGCGCACTCGGCGTGGTCGGCGAGAACGCTGCGGTCGCGTCGGCTGCATACTCCGGCGGCGGCGTAGCGGTTGCGGGGGGCGCATCGGTGGGCGGAGGTCCGGCGCCGGCCAACTGCACGTGTCCGCTGAGGATGCGGCCTCGGAAGGCTTCGCCCCCTTCGAACACCTGCACGCCGCCGACGCGGCCATGAACGTCGTAGAGGACTTCCAGCTTGACGTCAGTCCCGCTGTACCAGCTCTCCAAGGGGATGCCGGCGATCTCCCACACGCCCGCCGTCATGACCGTTCCCGTGGCGTGGCCCAAGGCCCGCGCGGTGCGATTGACGCGCGTGTAGCCTTGCCGGAAGGCGAAGACATCGACGCCGCCCTCGGCGCTGGGATAGCTCGTCACCGGCGGCCCCAATTCCGCGACGACGCGCCCCCGCGGCGTTCCGGGCTGCAGGACCGAAAGGTCCCGGGCGCCCGGCTGGTGCATGGCCATCGTGGCGGCGCACCCGGAGAACGCGAACGAAAGCCACGCCAGCCCCCAAACTGTCCCCACTCGCCAAACTGCCGCCATCGCCGAACCTCCGCAATTCACTCAACCGTTAGCACCCGCCACATGCATTCGCGACGAGAACTTGTAATCGAATCGGCCGGTGACCGGAAGAGGAATCAACTCGATTGCGGGTCCGTCATGGACTGACAATCACTTCGCCGGCGGGGCCTCGGAACAGCATCTCCAAGCGATTCAAGACGTCTCGGCCGAGAATGCGCTCGTTGCCAACGAAATCCGCCTGTAATCGGCATAAACGCTCTTGCCCGTCCAGGAAGACCCAGGCCTGAAAGTGAAGCGTTGCCGTGGCGCCGCCTGCGATGCCCGCCATCAAACCTGGCTTGAGTTAGACCGGCCTGAGTTAAGGTTTGGGCGGCGTGGCGCCGCCTGCGATGCCCGCCATCAAACCTGGCCGTCCACGGGCAGCGGTGAGTTGAACGGCCTGACAATCCGCCCAAGGGAGCGCGCTGGCGTCGGCTCCTGTGTCGGCGATTACCCGATCCAGCGTCACTCCCGGCGAGCCGCTGACCGAGCGGAATTCAAGCTTGAGGATCGGCAGCGCTTCGCCAGGGTACGAGGCATCGTAAGGGAACGTCACGCGGCGCATTCGCGTGGGTTCGTCTTCGCGCCCCACGCAGGTGAAAAACGGATGGCGTCCACTCGACTCGGCCTCGTGGAACACGACAACGGGGCTGGCGCCAGACGCGATGACGCGGCCGTCTGCAAAACCGACCCACTGACCCTCATATCGCTCGAGAAGCTGTTCGCGGACCGTCCAATAGTCCGCTTCGTTCTTTCGCCAATGCGGACTGATTTGGTTGGCAATCTGCGACGGGAGTTGATCAGCAAGACTCTTCATCAGACGGCCTGAGTGGAGGGATTTCCCGACCCCATTCTACCGGCGCATCCGCCCATAAGATAGCCAAACGTTGGCTCGTCTGCGGCTCCCAACGTCGCTATGCGATCAACCGCCGCGCGCTCCAGCAGCGGTTACCGGCGGATTACGTCGCTCTGCAGTTACTCGATCACTTCGCGAACCCGTACCGGCCGACTTCGAGTTTATCCACCCCAAAGGGGCCGATTTGAGCATCCCGGAACCAAGTCGTCGGACGGCGAGGCTCCCGATTACGAGCGCTCCGACCGCCAGTGCGCCGACGCCCCTGTGCGTCTCTCATGCGGGTAGGCGTATCGGCCGGATGGCGGCCTCCCGGCCGACAGGCCGCAGATTTGCGGCCTGTAGCGGAGGCAGACAATTAGGGGAAAGCGGGGGGCGCGGGATTACTGCTACCGCGCCGTCTGGCGTTTCTCGGGGGGTTGGGCGATGCCGATCACGCCCAGGGCGACGCGGGGGCCGGCGTCGCCGGAGGGCTGACTTTGGAGATCGTCGGCTTCGCCATGCACCACCAGGCCGCGGCCGACCACGTAGTGCAGCTTGAGCCACGGCACCTCGATGTTGAACTCGGCCACGCCTTGCTCATTGGCTTCGATGTTCCCCAGGTCGCCGGCGTGGTGCTCGGGGTCGCCGGGGGCGCCGTGCTTGTGGCCGCGAGGGTCGAAGTGGCCCCCCGCCGATTCGCCTTCGGGATCGCGGATGTCGCCGAACTCGTGGATGTGGAAGCCGTGCTTCCCGGGCGACAAACCGGCCACGCGCCCTCGCAGGTGTAAGGCATCGCCCCGTTGCTCGAGGAGAACGATGCCGCGGGCGTCGCTGCCCCGCGTGGGGCGCAAGACCGCCACGCCGTGCTTCGGCAGTTTCACCTCCTCCTTAAGCTTCGTCTCCGCCCCCTTGCGCTGCGGGGCCTCCCGCTCTTGGGCCAGGGCCATTCCGGCAAGACTGCAAACGGCGAGGGCGACAAATAACGGCGACTTCTTCATGGCTCGCTCCTTAAGCGAAAAACGTCGGCGCCGGCCCGCGAGACGCAGCACGATCGCACAAGGCTCAATTGTCGTGCAACGTCCATGCCACCCGTCGCCGTTTTCTTCGGCCGAGCTCCAGCGGTTAGTCCTGCGGGTCGTAATATCGCAGGCGATAGGCGTCGGCGAAGCGTTGGAGCCCTTCGTCGGGGGCTTGGGCGAGGGTGTCGAGGATGAGGGCGTTGCGGAAGCGGCCGAGTGCGAGGTAGTCGCGGTACTCCGGCGGCGGCGTGACGCCCAGGTCGGCAAAGCGGGTGCGGCCCTCCCAGAGTTGCCGAAGGGGGTCGCCATGGTCCGAGGCGGCCTTCATCGCATGCTCGTACCAGTCCAGTGACGTGAGCGGCGCGTGCGAGATGCGCTCGAGCAGCCGGCGATGCTGGGGCGTGACCAGCTCGATCCGGCCCACCATCGTTCGCACGACCTCGGCCTCGTGCGACAACTCCAGCGGGAGCACTGCGTCGGTCCATGCTCGCGGGAGAAGGAAAAACAACCGCACCCCGGGGCTTTTGAAGTAGCCCAGTTCCCACGTTTCCAGCATCGCTTCCGCCTCGTCGGCGAAGAGGCCGTCGGCGATGAGGGCCGCCTTCATCGACTTCCGCAAGTGGGCAAGATTCCGGGGCGAATAGGCCTCGGTCGAAAACGCAGTTGGGAAGCGGGCGACCGTGCGTCCGGCGTCGCCGGTCAGCCGCACGCTGCTCACTTCGCGAAAGGCGACCGCGCCGTCCGGGCGGATGTCGGCCAGCCAGAGCGTCGTCACGGCGGGCCGGCCGGCGCTGCCGCCGATGATCTCCGGCGCAAACTGCTCATTCACCACGAGTTTCCCTTCCGCTTCGTCGCGATAGACGCGGAGCGGCGTCTCGAGTCGGCCGACGCCGCGATAGAAAAGATAGCTTTCGGCTTCGCCTTGCGGCGTACTGACCGCAGCGGCCTTCACCTGTCGCGGCGCCTGCCAGACGTGATAGTCCGTGGCCGGTCCGGCGGCGTCTACGCCGACCTGCAGCCCGCGCCATCGGAGCGAACCGGTCGTGTCGGCGGAGAGTTCGCCGAAGCGACTGTGGTCGTCCTGGAGTCCCGGGGCGACGGCGTCTGCATCGGGATAGTACTCGGACAGCCAGCCGCCGCGGAACTCGACGCCCACGTCCACCGTCATCGGCGTCTCTTGCCCTTCCGCCGGATAAAAGTAGATCACCGGCGTCTCCAGCCGCATCGTGACGTGCGGATGGAGCATCGGAATGCCCTTGTAGTACACCAGCGGCAAATCGCTCGGGGGGAAGATGAGGAAATCCGCCAGCCGATGCACGAATCGCGGCAAAGGCTCGTCATCGGTGTTCACCCCAGAGATCGCCCGCCCCGTCTCATCCTGGAGGCAGGTGAACGTGCCCCATTCGTGAACCGTCAGCGGCTCGGCGGCGCCCGCCGCGCCGGGAGCGCAGAGCGAACTTAGCGCCGCGAAGATGACCAGCACGGCTGTCAGCGGGAAAAACGGCGAGATATTCATGTCGGTGCTCCTGTGCGGGGAAGTGAGAGGGGGAAACCGCTCTCGATAGCCTAGCAACCGAGGCGTCGCTCCAAATAGTTGTTTATCCTTTCTTAAATAACGATAATTGTTGTTTATGCAGATGCCCCTCCCGTCGCTTTCCACCGATCAGGTAGCTGCCTTCGTCGAGCTGGCTCGGCAAGGAAGCCTGCGGAGCGCGGCGGAGGCGCTGTTCATCACCGAGCAAGGGGTGCGAAATCGGCTGGTCGCTTTAGAGCAGCGGCTCGGCGCGGAGTTGTACTTCAAGAGCCGCGGGCCGCGGACGCGGTCGCCATTGACGGCGGCCGGCCGGCGATTTCTGCCGCACGCAACGGCGTTTCTCGAGCAGGCCCGCGAGCTGACCGAGATCTTCGCCGCCGAAGAGGGCCGGCGGGTGATCCACGTCGCCGCGACGCAGTACCTGATCCTCTACGTGCTGATCGAGGCGGTGCGGAGCTTCCACAACGCCTTCCCGCACATTCAGGTGCGGTTGAGCAACCGCATCGAGCAGGAGATCGAAGCCGAATTGCTCAGCGAGTCCGACGTAGAAGTCGGCGTGGCCGCCCCCTACGAGGCCTCGCCGAACCTCGAATACACGCACCTGTTCTCCATGAATTGGAGCGTGATCACGCCTCCGCGACATCCGCTGCAAACCAGGGGCAAGCTACGGCTGAAAGACCTCGCCGGTCAGCCGCTGATCCTGCTGGAGCGCGGCTCCACCGGACGCAGGCACGTCATCGACGCCTTCCACGGCCGGGGGCTTTCGCCGCGGGTGGAGATGGAGACGACCAACACGGAGATCATCGTGCGGATGGTCGAGGCGGGCCTGGGTGTCTCGATCGTCCCGCTCATGGCCGACGGCTCGGTTACCCGCGGCCGCAAGGTCGCGGTGCGCTCGCTGGGGCGGCGGATCGAGCCGATTCACTCGGGCATCCTCACCCGCCGCGGCGAACCCCTCTCCGCCGCCGCCGCCGAGTTCGTGCGCTTCGTCCAACGCCGCACGAAGAAGTAGACGGACTGCCGGGGCGCCTAGTTCGCCGGCCGCGTCGCCAGGGTCAGCGTGAGCGTGACGGGTTTGCCGTCGCGGTAGACGACGACTTCCACCTCTTTGCCGGCGATCGTCAGGCCGGTGATGTTGGAGAGATGCTCGTCGTCTTCGACCAGCACGCCGTCGAAGTACACGATCACGTCCCCCGCCCGCAAACCGGCCCGCGCCGCGGGGGAGTTGTCCACCGCGCCGGTCACCCGCGTACCCATGCGGCTGGGCAGACCCAGGCCGAAGGCGTCGGCGGCGGTGAAATTGGGGTCCATGTGAACGCCCAGAAAGCCGCGGGCCACGACGCCGTTTTCGATCAACTGGCGGGCGACGTTCATCGCCGCCTTGATCGGAATGCTGAAGCCGATCCCCTCATTCCCCCCGGAGTTGCTGGCGATGGCGGTGTTGATCCCGATCACTTCGCCCCGCAGGCTCACCAGCGGCCCGCCGCTGTTGCCGGGATTAATCGCCGCGTCGGTCTGGAAAAAGTTCTGGTACCGTACTCCCGGACCGCCCAGCTCCAGGTTCCGGCGTCCCTTGGCGCTGATGATCCCATACGTGACCGAGTGGCTCAACCCGAAGGGACTACCCAGGGCGAGGACGAAGTCGCCGATTTCGACGCGGCTGCTGTCACCGAGCCGGGCGGGGATCAGATCGGTGGCGGAGATCGCCATCACCGCCACGTCGGTATCGCGATCGTCCCAGACGCGCGTCGGGTTCAGAATCCGCCCGTCGTCGAGGATGATCTTGATATCGCCGTTGGGCGCGTCCTTGACCACGTGGCGATTCGTCAGGACGTAGAATCGCTCATCCAGCGTGATGACGACGCCCGAGCCGGTTTCCTCGACGCGGCGCGACCGGCCGGCGCCGGTGGACTCGACCTTGCGGGCGTCGATGTGCACCACCGTCGGCTTCACGAGCTGCACGACCCGCTTGAGCACGTTTCCATGCCGCTCGATGGCCGTCACGTCGGTCCACAATTCCTCATAGAGCCGATCGCGAGCCTCGGGCGAAGGCCGGCTAACGCCTTGAAACTGCCCCCACGCCCGAGGAGCGAAAACGCCGTCGCTGAGGAGGAGAGCCAAAGCGCCGAAAAGTGCGACGAGTGTCGAGCCACGCGTGCCAGAGCGGATCATTGCGCATCCCCAGAACGGCCGGAAAAGACTTGCGCCCTACGTAACTATTGTACTGTACGTCGCGGCGAGGCCGAATTGCTAGGGAACGTCCACTTCCAGGTCGCTGGCGTCGGCGATGCTCCAATCGCCGGATCCACCCAAGGCGGCGGGGCCGTGCTTCTCCACCTCTTGCTGGCAGTTGATGCAGAGGACGGCGTAGGGAAGCGCCTGCAATCGAGCCAGCGGAATGGAGGCGCCGCAGGCGTCGCACTTGCCGTACTTGCCGTCGCGCATCCGCTCCAGGGCGTTGTCGATGTGGGCCAGCTCGCGGCTTTCCACCTCGGCCAACTGCGAGCTGAGCTCATCCTGGGCCGAGTCGAGCGCAGCATCGACGACGTCGCCCGAGCTTTGCTCGCGGAGTTTGTTCAGGCCGCTCAAGTCGCCGGCCAGGGCCTTACGCAGCGCGTCGCGCCGCTTGACCAACACGTCCCGCATCTTTGCGATTGCTTCTTTCCGCGCCATGGTGTTCCCCTTCTCTGAATCGTCCGCCGAGGGCGGACAACGCCGCCTGTCACGTTAAATGGGTTGCGATGAAACCATCAATTGCTAGCACACAAACTATAGGGCGCTGCATGAAGTTCAGGGAACGCGTAGGACCCAGCCGCCGCCGAGGGCGCCTGCCAGTCCAAATGTGTTGCTCGTACGCAAACAGCTTGCACGAAACAACTTAAGCACAACCGGCTCTCGGGGGTCATGGTTTCGTCTGGCCCGAGCGGCGCGGTTTTTGCGAAGCGGACACTTTCGCCGCAGCAACGTCATGCCGGGGCGGGTGGTCCCTCTATCGACATCTTCTCCTCCCTCGGACCATCGATTCTCGCAGGATTTAGCGACTTTGGGGATTCTGCCAGTTCGCGCGGCCGGAGCTAGCGCGGCCGGGAGCACTTTGACCGGGGGAAGGCCGTGACCTACATCTGATAGGCAAGGTTGTGTTTTCCCAACGTCCTCCCTCCCCGCCCCGTTCCATGCTTGATGCTCCCCTGGCTGGTCGCTCTCCCGGTGCCCGAACTCTTAGTGGTCGCCCGACCGGCAATCTCGCGCTCCGCGTTTGTGGAACTGAGTACGACGGCCTCGTGGTGCGGCTGGCGGCGCCGACATGCACGATCGGCGCCGGAGAATCGTGCACTCTGCGGCTGCACGCCCGCGGTGTGGCGCCGGTGCATTGATTGATCGTTCGCGGGTCGAGCGGCATGGCGGTGCGACGCT
>JAHWKS010000238.1 GCA_019347795.1 Planctomycetota bacterium
CTCGACTTCGTTCGAGTAGGAGAACGAGTAAGAGAGGCTCTTCGGAGGCTCGATGCTGAGAGCCAAGGCCAACGCTCCCAGGTTCAGCGCGATGAGCAGACAAACGAGCCCCCAAAACAATTGGCGTGCGAAGGCGCGATCCGCATCCCCCGGAGACGGCGCCGACGCCCATGGGTCACGAGCAAGCCCCTTTCTCGCCGCCTCCGCGCCGGCTGCCAGCGCGCGCTGCTGCGGTTGCAATGCGAGCATTTCAACATCGGTTTTCACCTCGCTGGCCGCCTGATAGCGGCGGTCCGGCTCTCGCTCCAACGTGCGGAGCACGATCTCGTCCAGGCGCACGTCCATCTGCACTTTCGCCGACGGTGGAGAAAAACGGCCCAGCGGCAGCTCGCCCGTGAGTAGCTCGTAAAACACCACGCCGAGCGAGTAGATGTCGGCCCGGTGATCGACCTCCAGCGGGCGATGAAGCTGCTCGGGCGCCATGTAGTGCGGCGTCCCCATCGCTTGGTGGGCTTCAGTAAGGGTAATGTCGGCCGGCGTCTTGGCGAGGAGTTTCGCCAGTCCGAAGTCGGCGATCTTCACCCGTCCCTGCTTGTCGATCAGCACGTTGTCCGGCTTGATGTCACGGTGCACGATTCCCAAGGCGTGGGCGTACTCCAACGCGTCGCAAATCTGCCGAACCACCGCCAAAGCATCCTGAGGCGAGAGCGACTTCGCCTGGATCGCCTGCCGCAGGTTCACGCCATCGACGAACTCCATCAGAAAATAGAAGTACCCGCCGCCACGGCCTACGTCGTGAATGGCGACGATATGGGGATGATTCATCCGCGCCAGCGTCTTGGCCTCGCGGCTGAATCGTTCGGCGAAGGAGGGATCCGCGGCGGCGGTCGGCGGCAGAATCTTCAGCGCCACCACCCGGTCGAGCTCCGTCTGGCGGGCCTTATAGACGGCGCCCATTCCGCCCCGGCCGATCAATTCCAGAATCTCAAGCTGCGGAAAATGCGGGGCCAGTTCGGCCGGCGAGGGAGATAGCGAGGGTTCGCCCGGCGGCGTGGGAGGCGTGGTTTCCGCGGCCTCATGGGGTGAACTCAAGCCAAGCCCCATCAAGCACTTCGGGCAGAGGCCTTCGGGCGAATCAGACGCGATCGGCGCGCCGCACTGCGGACATCGTTCCGTTTCAGGCATGGCTCGTCTCCTGGAAAGCGGCGAGTGCCGACGATGGCAATAGGTACTCACCTTTCCGAGTCGGAAGGTTACAACCCGAGCCGAGTTGTTGACCTAGCGGCCTAGGACGTCGAACAACTCCTGTAGTTCCGCATCGAGATTGGCGTCGGCATCTAAGGTTTGGGCTACTTCGTCCCGCAGCAGCTCCCGGTATCTTGCTCGCAGACGGTGTACGGCGACTTTGACGGATCCCTCCGTCATCCCGATCGCCTCGCCGATTTCGCGATATGATCGAGCATCGCTTCCGCCGAGACATTCTTTCAAGTGCTGGAATAGGTTCTCTTTGTCCGCGTCTTGGTGCTCGCGCCGTATGCGCGCCAGCGCCTGCTCCAGGATCGTCAGCGCCCAGCGGCGCTGAAAGAGATCCTCCGGCGTTCGCTCGTCGGCCGGCTCGAGCCGGTAGCGTTCTTCGCCGGCTTCGAACTCCAGCGGGAGGATCGTGCGTCCGCCTCCCCGCTTCAGCGCCCCGTCATGACGGCGTTGGTTTAACAGAAAGTCCTTCAAAGTCGCCAACAAAAACGAGCGAAACTTCCCCTTTTGCGGGTCAGCGACTCGCACGATGTTCTTTTCGAGCAGCCGCGCGAAGAACGCCTGCGTCAGGTCCTGCGCATCGTCACGCGAATACCCGCGGCGACGAACGTATGCGTAGAGCGGATACCAATAGGTCTGGCAAAGCTCCTCCAAAGCGAGGCGCCGGCGTTGGTTTCCCGGATCGCCGGCGCCCGCAGCGACCACCACGCTCCATCGCGTGGTGGCGAACTGACGAACGGGAACAGCTCTCGAGAAATCGTCGGTCATGCCGACGATTGTAGCATGACGCTAAACGGTGAACTTGATGCCCTGGGCCAGGGGGAGCTCGTCGCCGTAGTTGATGGTGTTGGTGGCGCGGCGCATGTACTGCTTCCAGGAGTCGGAGCCGGACTCGCGGCCTCCGCCGGTGTGCTTTTCGCCGCCGAAGGCCCCGCCGATCTCGGCCCCGCTGGTGCCGATGTTGACGTTGGCAAGCCCGCAGTCGCTCCCTGCCGGGGAAAGGAACAGCTCCGCCTCCCGCACGTCGCCGGTGAAGATGGCCGAGGCCAGGCCCTGCGGCACGCCGTTGTGAAGCCGGATCGCCTCTTCCAGTGTGCGATAGCGAAGAAGGTAAAGGATGGGGGCGAACGTCTCTTCCTGCACGAGCGGGGCGTCGGGACCGATCTCGACGATCGCCGGCTGCACGTACACGCCGCCTTGCGGAACGCCCTCGGTCACCGGCTCTCCACCGTGGATCCGGCCGCCCTGCTGCTTCGCTGTTTTCAGGGCCTGCTGCATCATCTCGCCGGCGCCGCGATTCACCAGCGGGCCGACCAGCGTTCCCGGTTCGCGCGGGTCGCCGATGGGGAGCGTATCGTAGATTCGGAGCAGGCGGTCGAGGAGTTCCTGGTAAATGCTTTCATGCACGATCAGGCGGCGGAGCGTGGTGCAGCGTTGTCCGCAGGTGCCGGCGCCGGCGAAGACGATCGAACGCACCGCCAGCTCCAAGTCGGCCGAGGGGGCGACGACGGCGCCGTTGTTGCCGCCCAATTCCAGCAGCGACTTCCCCAGCCGCGCCGCCACGCGCTGCGCCACGTCGCGCCCCATCCGCACGGAGCCGGTCGCAGACACGAGCGGAAGATCCGGCGACTCGGCGATCGCCTGCCCCACCGCAGGACCATCGCCGACAAGCAGGTTCGATACGCCCGGCGGGACCTCCTCCATCTCCGCCGCAACCTGCTCCAGCAGCGACTGGCATGCGATCGCGCACAGCGGCGTCTTCTCCGACGGCTTCCACACCAGCGTATCGCCGCACACCAGCGCCACCGCCGCGTTCCACGCCCACACGGCCACCGGAAAGTTGAACGCCGTGATCACGCCCACCGGCCCCAGCGGGTGCCACTGCTCCATGAGCCGATGATTCGGCCGCTCCGAAGCGATCGTCTTGCCGTACAGTTGGCGGCTGAGGCCGACAGCGAAGTCGCAGATGTCGATCATCTCCTGCACTTCGCCCAGGGCCTCCTGCACGATCTTGCCGACCTCCCAGGTGACGACCACCGCCAGCTCCTTCTTGTGCTCGCGGAGTTTCTGTCCGAAGCGGCGGATGAACTCGCCGCGCACCGGAGCGGTCACCGTCCGCCAGCGTCGGAATGCGGCCGCGGCGGCCTCGACCGCCTCGGGCACGTCATCCGGGGCGGCGGCGGGAAACGCGGCGACGCGGGAGCCGTCGATGGGCGTATGCACGGCCAGCTCGCCGCCGGCGCCTTTCCGCCATTGGCTGCCGATCGCAACGGCCGCCGGCTCTGCGGCGACACCGAGCCGGTCGAGAGATTTTCGCAGCGTAGAATCCATTGGTTTGCCCTGTGTGATGAGGTAGTCAAACGCGCGGGGCAAGCCCCGCCGCTAATCGTTTGGCAGTCGCGAAGATCGGGGCGGAAAACTTTTCGTCATTCCTCCGTATATCCGCGGCTGAACCGCGTCGTGCCTTCGCCGTGATAGTGTCGGCCGAAGCGGTTCTCCATAAAGTCGTCGAAGTTGATCTGCTCCTGCTTCACGAAGCCTTGCGAGGGGAGCTTGCCCGCAACGTGCAGGTCAAGCGCGGCGCAGACGCCCGAGGCGGTGGTGATCTGGATGGCGCTCCACGGCTCGCCGTCGATGGTGCGCATGTAGATCTTCCGCGCGTCGCTCAGTTGCACAAGCTGGTTCTTCCGCCAGCCGGTGACGTTGCAGAAGATGACGACCACGTCCTGGAATGTGACGGGAATGGCGTTCTCCAGGATCTCCTTGAGCAATTCCCGCCGCTCGCTGAGCCGCAGCTCGTTGAGGAGGAACTGCATGTACTCGCGATGGCCGACGTAGCGGATGGTGCGATAGTTCAGCTCCCGCACCCGCCCTTCGAGCGTTTCGCACAAGGTCCCCAGCCCGCCGGAGGTGTTGAACGCCTCGTACCGCACGCCGTCCAGCGAGAACGACTCCAGCCCTTCCAGCGGCAGCACCTGTGTCAGTGCTCCCTCGTGAATCGCCTCGCAGGGATTGCAGTATTCGTTGATCAGCCCGTCGGTGGACCAGGTGAGGTTGTACTTGAGATTGTTCGCCGGGAACTGCGGGAGGGCGCCGACTCGCATGTGCACGCGATCGAGGCGGTCGAACTTTTGGGCGAGGTAGTGGGCGACGATGGAGATGAACCCCGGCGCCAGGCCGCATTGCGGCATGAAGATTTGCCCCGGCGCCGCCTGCAGCGCGACGCGGCGCACCGCAGCGGTGGTGGCGATGTCTTCGGTCAGATCGAAGTAGCTCAGGCCGGCGTCGAGGGCCGCTTCGGCGACCTGCGGGTTAAAGCGGTAGCTCAAGGCCGAGAGGACGCTGTTTCTCCCCGCCATCGCCGCTCGCAATTGCTCCGGGTTCGAGGCGTCAAGTTGTACGGTTTCGGCGCCGGTCAGTTTTCCTATCCGCTCCAGCGAGGCGGAATCGACGTCGCCGACGCAAACCTGGTAGTCGCCGCTCTTTTGCAGGAAGTCGGCAATCATCCGTCCGATCTTCCCGCCGCCCAACAGTAAGACGCGATGCATCGTTTTGCAGCTCCTTCCATCCGACGCGCAGAGTGAGGCAGACAGCGTCCCCCGCGATTATACGCAAAGTAGGTCCCGCCTGCCGGGCGGGACCTTCCGAGGACTCAGCTCTCGACGGGCGACTACGTCATCCGCCGGTGTGGCCGGGCGCCTCGGGAAGCGGGTTTCTTACGCTGACGGAATCGCTGAGAAAGTGCGCACTTTGCTTGTCATCGTTCGCCTTGAGTTCGATGACCGTCTTCACGTCGTTCGGCTGATGCACAAGGGCGTCCTGCCATGACTCCAGCGGCGCCCGGCGGGAGATCAGCCGGTCCAGCCACCGCCGGTCCGCCTTGCAGAGCGCCGTCGCGGCGGCCTCGTAATGGCGGCGGTTCGCGTTGACCGTGCCGAATACCACGTCGTTCTCCAGCACCATAGCGCGGTTCAGGGCCGCGATGTCGGCCTCCAGCTTGCGGCCGCCGGACGAAATGCCGGTCAGGCAGACGATGCCGTTGTGGGCCGTACACTGCATGACGTCGAACACCAACTGCGCCACGCCGGTGCACTCGAGGACGATGTCGGCATTTGCGCATGCCTTGGCGACGACGCCGATGTGATAGGTCGCCCCGAGATCGCGCACCAGATCGGGCTTGGGCCCTTCCGTCACGCGATCGAGCACGTGGACCTCCAGGCCGCGTTGGACTCCCATCATCGCCGCCAACAAGCCGATCGGTCCGGCGCCGGTCACCAGCACCCGCTGCGGCGTCCACCGGGAGCGCTGTCCGATGCGCTCGATGTGCTCCCAGGCCTTGGCGACGACGCTGGCCGGCTCGACGAGCACGCCGGCGCCTCCAAGCCTGGCGTCCAGCTCGATGACGCGATCCGGCTCGATACGGAACCGCTCGCGGCAGAAGCCGTGCAGCTCTTTAATGCCGTGCTCGGTGTACTGGCCATTCCGGCACATGTCCCATTCGCCAACCGCGCAGTTGGGACACGGGACGGGATCCGGCCGCCGCACAATGCCGACCACGAGGGCGCCGGGCAGGAGACCGCTGCTCATGGGAGCACTGACGACGCGGCCCAGCGATTCGTGCCCCAGCACCAGATGATTCTCGCCCGGCGGGGCGGCCCCGTACTCGCCGGCGAGGATCTCGCGATCGGTCCCGCACACGCCGACCGCCAGCGTCTCGACCAAAACGCTCCCCTGCTCCGGCGACGGCTCGGGAATCTCTTCCAGACGAGCGGAGTCCGCGACTCCCGGAGTAATCACCAATGCACGCATGACGCTCCTCAGGACTGAAGTAGAATGTATCGCCGGTCTGGTCCCGTTGCAAATGGCACGCCGTTCGATCCCTCCGATGCTTGCTCGACTTGCCGACCGCCTGATTCTCTGCCCCACGTGTGAACCGCTCGACGTGGATGGAAAGCTTCGCTGCGCGGTGGACTTCGGCGGGGGCGCCTTGGAGCTGTGGAACCCGCAGGGGCGCGAGCTGCCCGCGGGAGAGGCGGACCTGTACATCCTCAAGTTCGGCGGCGCCGGCAGCCGGGCGGAGCGGGCGACGGAGCATCCGGCCGAGGCGTGGCCGGAGTTGCAATCCGAGGTCTGGGCGGTGAATCCGCCGGGCTACGGCGGCAGCCCCGGCCGAGCCACCCTGCGAGTGCTGGCGGCCGCCGCCGATGCGGCGTACGACGCGGTGGCCTGCCGCGCGGGCGATCGGCCGATCCTCGTCACCGGCAACAGCCTGGGAACGGCGTATGCACTCTCCGTCGCGTCGAGGAAACCGGTCGCCGGGATGATTCTCCGCAACCCGGTGCCGCTGCGGCAGATGATTCTGGGCCGCCACGGCTGGTGGAGTTTTTACCTGGGCGCCGCGATGATCGCGATGCAAACGCCGCGGGAGTTGGACAGCGTCGCCAACGCCGCCCGCTGCCGCTCGCCGGCGGTGTTCCTCGCCTCGCAGCGCGACCGTGTTGTCCCGCCCCGCTTCCAACAGCTCGTAATGACCGCCTACGCCGGCGACAAGCGAGTCCTCAATCTCGCCGACGCCGACCACGCCGACCCACTCGCAGAGCACGAGGTGGAGCAATACCGCCGGATGCTGGATTGGCTCCGCGAATGCGCCCTCAATCGTCATCCCTCGCGAGAATAACCCCCAGCGACTGGCCCGGCCGAACCGCCTCGTCCTCGCCAACCTGCCGCTCAATCAACACGCCGCCCACCGGCGCGGAAACGTCCACCACCACATCGCCCGCCAGCAACTCCACCACCCGATCCCCGGCCACCACCTCCGCCCCGCGCTTCGCCAGCCAGACGCTTACGGTAATCGGCGCCTCGCCGAGGTCCAAGTCGGGAGTAAGAATGGGACGTTGCACGGCAACTTTGTCGATAAGCCAGCGGTCGCGAGAGAGCAAATGGAAGTCAAATCGTGTCGACGTCGCGCTCGACAATCAACAACTCTTCCTGCTTCAAATCGATTTTCAGTTCTTGCTTGAGCCGCGAGAGAAAGCGGCGAGCCACCCGAGGCTTAGAAGCGAGAACGCGGAAGATGACAATCTCATCGCGGTAGGTGACGTCTCCCATGGTCCAATAGCCCTCATTGGGCTGCGGAAAGAGGGTGACGCCGCCAAATTGTTCGAGCAATCGGTGTAGTAAATCCTGCAGTTTTCTCGGTTCGATCGGGCTCCCATCGTTGTACGTCAGCGGAATGAAAAGATCATATTCTTTCACCGGCGCTGGCTTCCTCCAGGTTCGGCGCATCCGCTTCGCGGCCCAGTTCGGTGAAGG
>JAHWKS010000239.1 GCA_019347795.1 Planctomycetota bacterium
GGGCGTCGCCGAGACGGCAAACGCGGATTAGAATGATCCCCGAACCGACGGTATCGAAATTGTGGACGCCATGTCGCAACGCCGAGATTGGAATCCCAACGATCGTTGACGCCGGCGGCCGTGCTGAGCGGTTGGAGCGGCTATCGCTGGGTGAGCGAACCGTCAGCGAGGATTGGCTGCAGAAACAGCTCTTCGAGTGTCCCGAACTCTTGCCCATCGACGAGATCGAACCCGATTATGGGCCGCTGATTCCGATCGGTCGCGAAATCAGCACCGACGCCGGGCCGCTCGACAACCTTTACATATCGCCGCGCGGCCTCTTGACGCTGGTCGAGGCGAAGCTTTGGAAGAACCCGCAGGCTCGGCGGGAGGTCGTCGGACAAATCATTGATTACGCGAAGGAAGTCAGCCGCTGGAGCTACGAGGATCTCGATGCAAAGGCGAAGAAGGCGACGCAAAAGTCGCTGTGGGAATTGATCTCCTCGTGTGCGGAGCGTCTTGAAGAGGCTCGATTTGTCGATGCTGTAAGCCGGAACATGCGCGCCGGGCGTTTTCTCCTTTTAATCGTGGGGGATGGCATCCGTGAAGAGATGGAGCGATTGGCGGAGTTCCTGCAGTCGACTCCACAACTCCGCTTTACCCTGGCGCTGGTGGAACTCCAGTTGTACCGGCTCGGAAGCGACGGACGACTGCTGGTAATCCCCGTCGTGGTCGGCCGCACAACCGAAGTCGTGCGAGCGGTGGTGCGCGTGACTTCCACCGAAGGCGCGCATGTCGACGTATCGCTGGATGTTCGGGATGATCCCGACAACGCGACTTTGCGTCGTCCCGCCTTGACGTATGACGAATTCTTCGCGGAATTGGCGAACTCCGGCGCAAGCTCCCCTGCGATCGACGTAGCTCGGAAGCTCTACGACGATTTTAGCCGCGATCCGCGGTTCAAGATCGAATGGAAGGCCGCCAGCCTGACGATCAAGCTGCGCGATCCGGTGGAAACGAGTCGCGTCTATTCGGTTTTGATTGTCGAGAAGGCCGGACGGGCATATGTTGGCTGGCTGGGCGATCAACTGAAGCGAGTGGGCGTTAACGACGAATTTGCGAAGAAGTTTGCTCGTGATTTGGGGGATCTGGTCGGTCGACGGGCCGATCCCAGGTACGGCGCAGCATGGGATCAACCCGCACCGTTGGAGGCGTTAGCGGCGAAGTATGGCGATGTAAAAGCCATAATCGACGATTTGGCCACCGCCATTTACTCGCAGCGGTTGGGGGAAATGCCGTAGGATCATAGGCCTTTTGGACGTGCAGCCTTCGATTGCTTCTACGCGAAGGCCTTTTAGAATGAAGGCAGGTTTGATTTCAGGCCCCGGCGCAACGCAATGGCCGATCACCCTAACAAGCACATTCGCAAAGCGGTCAATTACGCGCTGGGGGATGGCGGCTGCAGAAAGGCGGCGCTCACTCGCACGTGTGGGGCGTTCTCCTTTGCCGACACGGCGGCCGTGGCGGCTGTCGCTACTCGGTTAATTCAACGCCGCGCAACCCGGAGGCCCACGCGCGCCGAATCCAACGCGAGGTAGATCGCTGTCCCCACTAAGTACGCTTGACGCGGGGGGGCCACCCTGTCCTTTGTCCCAGGAAACGCCATCCATGAAAAGTTACGGTTTTACGGTCTTTCTCGACCTCGAGGAAATGTCCGAAGACGACGCCGAGCGGTTGTACGTCGCGGGCTGCGACGATGGCTTGTGTTGTTCGTCGTGCGGTCGGGCATATGTCGGATTCGACCGGGAGGCCCGGTCCCTGGAGGACGCCCTCCGCTCGGCGCTCGCAGATGTACGTAAGGCCGGCTTCCGCGTGACCCGGGTGGAGTTGGAGCCGGAGGATCTGGCTGTGCTGGAGAACGCGCAAGACGCGGCGCCCCAAACACGGACCTAGCGCCGAGACGAGATTACGTCTCGGACGCTGGAGCTCTGGAAGGCGCGGGGGGCGACCATCCGCGTCTCGTCGGGGCTTGTAGGGTTGCTCCTGCCCGGGGCAGAATTACTCCTTCCGCCAGCTCTCGATTTACATGCGTCTCGTTTCATGAGCCAATTCAACAAATACAGCAGCCGCATTACGCAGCCCAAAAGTCAGGGCGCCTCGCAGGCCATGCTCTATGGAACGGGCTTGAGCGAAGAGGATCTCAATAAGCCGCAGGTGGGCATCGCCAGCATGTGGTACGAGGGGAACACGTGCAACATGCACCTGAACGACCTGGCGGCCAGGGTTCGGGAAGGGGTGCGGGCCGCGGGGATGGTGGGGATGCGGTTCAACACGATCGGCGTGAGCGACGGCATCTCGATGGGCACCGAGGGAATGAGCTACTCGCTCCAGTCCCGCGACCTGATCGCCGATTCGATTGAGACGGTGGTCGGCGCCCAGTGGTACGACGCCCTGATCGCCCTCCCCGGCTGCGACAAGAACATGCCCGGCTGCCTGATGGCGATGGGGCGGCTCAACCGGCCGTCGATCATGGTCTACGGCGGCACGATCCGCGCCGGGCACACGGCCCATCACACGAAGCTGGACATCGTCTCGGCCTTTCAGTGCTACGGCGAGTTCCTCTCGTCCAAGATCAACGAGGACGAGCGGCGGGAGATCGTGCGGCACAGTTGTCCCGGCGCCGGCGCCTGCGGCGGCATGTACACCGCCAACACGATGGCCTCGGCCATCGAGACGCTGGGGATGAGCCTCCCCTACAGCTCGTCGATCCCCGCCGAAGACCCGGCCAAGCTGGAAGAGTGCCTCGCCGCCGGTAATGCGATGCTCCGCCTCCTGGAAGTGGACCTCAAGCCGCGGGACATCATGACCCGCGAGGCGTTCGAGAACGCGATGGTGATGGTCATGGCCTTGGGCGGCTCCACCAACGCGGTGCTGCACCTGATCGCCATGGCGCGGGCGGTGGATGTGAAGCTGACGATCGACGACTTCCAGAGGGTGAGCGATCGCACGCCGTACATCGCCGACCTGAAGCCGAGCGGCAAGTACGTGATGGAGGACCTGCAAGGCATCGGCGGCGTGCCCGCGGTCCAGAAGCTGCTCCTGGAAGCGGGGATGCTCAAGGGAGACTGCCTCACCGTCACCGGCCGGACGCTGGCGGAAAACGTCGCAGAGTTGGAGGGCCTGGCCGCGGGCCAGGAGATCATTCGCCCGCTCGATCAGCCGATCAAATCCTCCGGGCACTTGCAAATCCTCCGCGGCAACCTGGCGCCGGAGGGGGCGGTGGCGAAGATCACGGGCAAGGAGGGGCTGCGGTTCACCGGCCCGGCCCGCGTCTTCGACTCCGAAGAAGACATGCTGCACGGCCTGGAGCGGAAGGAAATCAAAAAAGGGGACATTGTGGTTATTCGCTACGAAGGCCCCAAGGGCGGTCCCGGCATGCCGGAGATGCTCACGCCGACCTCGGCCATCATGGGCGCGGGGCTGGGGGCCGAGGTGGCGCTGTTGACCGACGGCCGCTTCTCCGGCGGCTCGCACGGCTTCATCGTGGGACACATCACGCCGGAGGCGCAGGAAGGCGGTCCGCTGGCGCTGGTGGAAAACGGCGATCAGATCACTGTGGACGCCGAGCGCAACCGCCTCGACGTCGCGCTTTCCGAGGAAGAACTTTCCGCCCGCCGCTCCCGCTGGCAGGCCCCCGTCTTCAAAGCCGCGCGCGGCACGCTCTACAAGTACATCAAGACTGTCAAGTCGGCGTCCGAAGGCTGCGTCACGGATGAATGATTGATCAGCAAAGAAGGTTTGGTTGAACCTTGCCGCTTTCCAAACCACCTGCGAGAATGACGGGGACGGGAAACGAGATTTCCTCTAACCGGACGGCAGTGTATGACGAGCTCACCCGACATATTTGATCAGGCTTTGAAGCTTCCCGAGGAGCAACGCGCTGAACTGGCTCACCAATTACTGGAGAGTTTAGGGGGGAGCGATGGCGAATCCCAAACCACCTTCGATCAAGAGTGGGCGGAAGAAATTGAGCGGCGTTCCGCCGCATATCGAAGTGGAGAAATGCCTGCCGAAGACTGGCGCGTTGTGATGAAGCGGTTGAGGGCGTCTCTCGAGGAAAAGCGCAAGCAATGAACCTGCGAGTCTTACCGCCCGCGCAGGAAGAAGCGCGGGAGGCCGGGGAGTGGTACGAAAGCCAACAACCAGGAATCGGCGCCCAATTCAACGATGCTCTTGAGTCGGTTCTGACGGAGATCGAAGCCAGTCCTCTACGATTTCCCAAAGACCTTTCTGCTCCCTCTCGCCCCGACGCTCGCCGCGCGAAGTTTGATGGTTTTCCGCACTCGGTGATTTATGAAATTCACGAGAGCGAGATCATCGTGCTCGCCATCATGCACCCAAGCCGCAGGCCCGCCTACTGGCGCCGCCGCGGGTGAGGCTCATCACCGAATGTCCATCTTCGACCGCCATATTCAGCACTACCAGTTCAACCGCACGCGTACGTTGGCCATCTCTTCAAGGCGGCCCAGGCGTAGATTCAGACGGGTCATCCTCAGGCGGTGCAGCAGTGTCCATTTATGAGAGACCGACAAACAAGATGGACGACGCTGCGGGACTGGGCCGTGGCGGGATGGAGCGCGCTGCGGATGCCGGGGAGGAGCCATCGGGGGCTGTTGCCTCCCGCAGATGATCGGCTCACGGAGCTCGAACACGAGCTTCGCCGCCATGTGGCGGTGCTTGCGGAGGAGATCGGCGAGCGGAATGTGCAGCGGCGACCGCAGCAGTTGGCTCAGGCGGCCGATTATGTCGAAGCCGAACTCGCCAAGGCCGGCGCCCGCGTGGAACGGCAGCCATACGAAGTCTTGGGCGTCACCTGCTCGAACCTGGAGGTGGAGTTCCGCGGAGGCGCCCGAGCGGATGAAATTGTGATCGTCGGCGCCCATTACGATTCGGTCCCGGAATCGCCCGCGGCCAACGACAACGCCAGCGGGGTCGCGGCGATTCTCTGCTTATCGCGGAAGCTTTCCCTTGCAACGAGCGATCGAACGATCCGGTTTGTCGCCTTCGTCAACGAGGAAGCGCCCTACGGCCACACGGAACTGATGGGCTCGCGCGTTTACGCCCGGCGTTGCCGAGAGCGGGGCGAGAAGATCGCGGCGATGTTGAGCCTGGAAACCATCGGCTATTACAGTGATGCTCCCGGCAGCCAGCGGTATCCGGCGCCGGTCGGCCTCCTCTACCCATCGGTCGGAAACTTCATCGGCTTCATTGGAAATACTCGGTCGGGTCGCCTGGTGCGTCGAGCGGTGGCGGCCTTTCGGCGCCATGAGCCGTTTCCCTCGCAGGGGGGCGTGCTCCCCGAGTCTCTACCGAACATCGGATTCTCGGATCACTGGTCCTTTTGGCAGGAGGGCTATCCGGCGCTGATGGTCACCGACACGGCGCCGTTTCGCTACCCGCATTATCACACTCCCGAGGACACGGCGGATAAGATCGACTATGACCGCCTCGCCCGCGTTGTTCGCGGCCTGGAAGAAGTGATCACGGACCTCGCGATGGCGCCGCTCGCATGAGTCCGTTTAGGAGTGTTGTGCGTAGGGTTGGCGGGCCGTCCGCTTTTCCGCACAATACAGCGATACGCCGGGTGCAGCGTTCTCCGATCGCTTTGTCCGAATTGAAGGATCATGGATGAGTGAGCCGATTATCAGCGTCTCAGGATTGCGGGGGGTGGTGGGGCGCAGCCTCACGCCGGAGACGGTGCTGCGTTACGCTTGCGCCTTGGCGGCGGGGCTGCCGGACGGGCCGATCGTGCTCACGCGCGACGGGCGGGCTACCGGACGCATGTTGGCCGACGTGGTGCGAGGCGCTCTGTGCGCCGCGGGACGCACCGTGATCGATGCGGGCATCGCCGCCACGCCCACCACCGGCGTGCTCGTGCGGTCTTACGCGGCGGCCGGGGGCGTGCAGATTTCCGCCAGTCACAACCCGGCGGAGTACAACGGGATGAAGCTCTTCTCGCCGTGCGGCCGTGTGCTGGATGCCGCGGCGGGGTCCGAGGTGCTGCGGCGGTATCGCGAGGGGGACATCGCCTGGGTGGAGCATGGCCTGGTGGGCGACGTGCAGGCCTGCCCGAAGCCGATCGACGAGCATCTGCGCCTCGTGCTCAAGACGGTGGATGCCGAGGCGATCCGCCAGCGCGGCTTTCGCGTCCTCCTCGATGCGAACCACGGCGCGGGGAGCATTATGGGAAGACGATTCTTGGAGTCGCTCGGGTGCGAGACGATCATTCTCGGCGGCGAGCCGGACGGGCTCTTCGATCATCCGCCCGAGCCGACGGCGGAGAACCTGGAGTCGGTTTGCCGCCGCGTCGCGGAGTCGGAGGTCGAAGTCGGCTTTTGTCAGGATCCCGACGCCGACCGGCTGGCGATCATCGACGCCGACGGCCGCTACCTGGGCGAAGAGTACACGCTGGCGATCTGCCTCGATCACGTGCTGCAGCTTCGCCCCGGGCCGGTCGTAATCAACTGCGCCACCAGCCGCATGAATGAGGACATCGCCCGCAACCACGCAGCGCCCCTTTTCCGCACCGCGGTCGGCGAAGCGAACGTGGTGGAGGTGATGCTCACCCAGACCGCGGTGTTCGGCGGAGAGGGGAACGGCGGACCGATCAATCCGCAGGTCGGCTACGTGCGCGACAGCTTCGTCGGCATGGCGACCGCCCTGGAGGCGATGGCGGTCCGCGATCGGACGATCGCCGAACTGGCCGACGACCTGCCGCGGTACGAAATTCACAAGACGAAGATGGCGGTGGATCGCGAGAAGATCCCGGCGGTCCTGACCGAGCTGGAGCGGCGCTTTCCCGAGGCGACGGCGGACTACCAGGACGGATTGCGGCTCGACTTTCCCGAAAGCTGGCTGCTGGTCCGCGCCAGCAACACCGAGCCGATCATCCGGGCGATCGCCGAGGCAAAGACGCACGACGAGGCCGTGCGTCTTTGCGCTCAGGCCGCGGAGATTATCGCCGCCGGTTAGGCCACCATCTCTTTGAGGGCCTTCAGCGGACGCACCTTGACCGTGGTGCTGGCCGGCTTGGGGTTCAGCCAGATCTCTTCGCCGGTGGCGGGATTGCGGCCCTTGCGCTTGGGTAGGGCCTTCTTCTCCACGCGCACGATCTTGCACAGGCCGGGAATCGTGAACTGGCCCGCAGCCTTCCGCTTCATGTTCTTGTTGATCTCGGCGGCCAACGCGTCGAATACGGCCGCGATGTCCTTCTTGGACAGGCCGGTGGACTCGGCGATGTTGGCGTAGATTTCTGTCTTCGTGGGCGCCTTGGGAGCGTCGTTCGCCATGGATTTCCCTTTCGTGGAAGTTGTGGTGTTTCGGCGGTCCGTCCGAAAGAATGGCAAGATTAGAAAACTACGCGAACGAATTTGCAACCCGCCCGAGGGCTAAAAACGTTGAAGAAAGGCGGAAAACTGCCATTCCGCGGGCGGTTTTGGGGTGGAAACGGGGATCGAGGCCGATTTTCGAGCGGTTTCGCTCCCCGGTAGCGGCCCGCCGGAGCGACGTGGCCGCGCCGCCTCC
>JAHWKS010000240.1 GCA_019347795.1 Planctomycetota bacterium
GTCAGCAGTGCGGAACATATATTTGATGTGCATTGGGCAGTCGCCGAATCCGCGATCTCCGGAAAACTGTTTTAGCGTCACAGTTGCAATTGCACGTTCGCCGCAGCGAAGTGCAGGTCGATGGTCGGTTGTAATTATACCACCGAGTCGTGTTTCAATGCCGCCGTTGTGCTCCATGTGTTGCGTCTGCTGTCCGGGCAGTTCTCAATATTGGATTGAAGTGTCTTGATTCGGATGTTTCGACAGACCTGTCTAAAGCGGCTCCCGGTCGGCCTAAGTGAAATTCGGCCGGGAAATTGGATTGGCCGTAAAACGCCGCTTCAACCGGGATTATGGCGCCTCCGCGCAATCGATGCAAATGACTTAGGCGGACCGGCGGACCGGTCGGTCCGATCAGCGCTGCCACGCTCCCGCTCGGACTTGGCCGAGAGGAGGCCGCTGATTTCCTCCACGTAGCGGCGAATCCAGCCCGCGTACGCTTCCTCCGTGCGGCGGCTGTAGTGACGCATGCGGAGGATCTCGATCGTGCGGTCGTAGAGACGCGGACCAGCCCGATCGGGATCTCTGTCAAGCCGGTGGAGAGAATTTCTATCCCGCACTCTGATCCCCAAGGGCGGACCCTGCGCCACACCGATTCCCGTAAGGCGCGTTTCGGCGTCGCCGAAGCGGAGGAGTTCCACGCCCATGCGGTCCATGAGGGAGAGATAGAGGCTACAGAGCTTGCGGTTCCCGTCGTCTTGGTCGAAGGTATTTAATAACCCCATGCTCAATTTCCGCGGACTTTCGTTGCCCGCCAATGCTGCGGTCTTTACGGTCGCGTCGCTGCTCGTCTGGTTCGCCGGCGCGCGACTCTCGGTTTATGCAGACGCCATCGCAGAACGCAAGGCGTTGGGGCGAGCTTTTGTTGGGGCGTTGTTCCTGGGAGTCGTCACCTCGCTTCCGGAGATCGCCACGACGGTCACCGCATCCGCGCTCGGCAACGCGCCGCTGGCGGTGAATAACCTGTTGGGAAGCGTGGTGATGCAGTTCGTCGTGCTGGCGGTGATCGATCTCCTGTTTGTCCGCGGCGCCCTGACATTCTTTGCGCCCAAACCCGTCCTCCTGTTGAGCGGCGTTTTGCTGGCTTTGCAGTTGGCGCTTGCGGCGGCGGCGATCGCGGCCGGGGACCTTGCCTTCTTGGGGCGTGTGGGGTTGTGGCCGGTGCTGCTCGCATCCGTCTACGCGGGCTCGGTCTATTTTCTCTATCACTACGAGGGGCGAAAGCGTTGGGCGCCGGTCGATGTCCCGGATGAAAGCTACAAGGACCGTCGCGCAGGCTCCGAAGTTTTGCCGAAGGCCGAACAGCACTCGACGCGGCGTCTTTACCTGCTGTTCTGCGCGAACTCGCTCCTAGTGGTTGCGGCGGGATGGGCGATTTCCTCCACCGGCGACGCACTCGCCCTGCAGACCGGCCTGGGGAGCGGCTTTCTCGGCGCCACGCTGCTGGCCTTGGCTACCTCGCTGCCCGAAGTAAGCACCACCTACGGCGCCGTGAAAGTCGGCGCTTACACGATGGGCGTGGCGAACATCTTTGGAACCAACGCGCTAGGCGTCGCTCTGCTGTTTCCTGCGGACATCGTCTACGGCGAAGGTCCGATCATCGCCGCCGTCGGGCCCGCGGAAATCTTCCTCTGCGCGCTGGGCATCGTCCTGACCTGCCTGTTTCTCTGGGGCATGCTGGAGCGCCGCAATCGCACCGTGTTGCGGATGGGCGTCGATTCCGCCCTCGTTCTTGCGGCCTGGATGGGCGGCGTCGCGGTGCTGTATTCGATTACGTGAGAGCGCCCTCCCCTGCGCCTATCAATGCAAGCCTGCGTTGTGAAACGCCGGTCGCCCAATCCGCAAAATCGGTTCAAGTCGCAAAGTTGCGCGGCCGATAAGCGGGAGAGCGGATTTTCTCGTTTTACCGTTTGCCCCCTTCGGCCGATGATCTCACCCGGACTTGCGGCGCTGGCCGCGCCGTTGGCAGGCGCCGTGGCGTCGGCCGCCGCCGATGCCGTGCGCGGCGTCGATTCGGCGTTCGGCAAGTTGCTCCGAGGGGACCACAAGGCGACTCCGTCCCCGAACGCGGCCGGAGCAAACGCGGGAACGCTCGATGCGGCCGCGCTCCAGGACCGCTTCGACCAACTCTTGAAGCAGTTCCGCAGTCAGGCGTCGGCTCGGCTATCGGAGGCGGGTGTCGACGTTGAGTCAGGCGTGGTCTTGGAGAGCGACGTCCTGGGCGAACTTCGCGTCGTCGGCCCTGGCGCCCAGGCGGCGCAGATGGAAGGGATCCTCGGCGATGACGCAAGTCTGGTCGCGGCATTCGATGAGCTGCGAGAAGTCCATCGCGAATTGTCTCGCCAACGACGGGCGGAAGAGTTGGACCACTTATACGACCTGGATCCAAACGCGGCGTGGCGAGCCGATGAGGGATCGACGCTCGACGAACCCGCGTTTCGCGTGACGTTGACGAAAGACCCGCTGATGCGCGGCTAAGGGTCGCTCGAGAAATAACTATCGTTCGAGCTTACCCCGCCCCACCCGGCCGCTACCGCGTCCGACCTCCCCACAAGGGGAGGTTAAGGACCCTAATTAGCGCCACACGGCCTCGCCGGCGCCATCCGCGATTTCGCCGATGGGCCAACTCTCAAGGTGGTGCTCGGCCAGGATCTCCTGGATTGTCCGCTGGAAGTGCGGGTTGAACACCAGCGCCAGTCCCACGCCGCAGTTGAACACCCGCTCCATCTCGTCCTCGGCAATGTCCCCCAGCGATTGTAGCCACGGGAAAACCGGCGGGACAGGCCAGCTCCCCCGCTTCAACCGCGCCTCAACATTGGGGGGCAGGATGCGGCTAAGATTCTCCTGCAGTCCGCCGCCCGTGATGTGCGCTACGCCGTGGACGACTCGCCGCCCGGGGTACGATCGGAGAATCTTCCGCACGGGCTGGGCGTAGATGCGAGTCGGCGTGAGGAGCGCTTCGCTCACCGTGTGGCCGAGCTGACCAATGTGCTGCTCCGGGTCGAGCCCCGCTTTCTCGAACACCACCTTTCGCACGAGGCTGTAGCCGTTGGAATGCAGTCCGCTGGAGGCGACCCCCAGCACCACGTCGCCGGGAGCAATGGCCCTGCCGTCGATGACCTGCCGCCGCTCGGCCACGCCCACGCAGAAGCCGGCCAGGTCGTATTCGCCGGAGCGGTAGACGTCGGGCATGATCGCCGTCTCGCCCCCGAGCAGCGCGCAGTCGGCCTCGAGGCAGCCATTGCTGATTCCTTCGACGATCTGCTCCAGCACGGCCGGATCGTCCTGGGCCATCGCCACGTAGTCGAGGAAGAACAGCGGCTCAGCCCCGCAGCAGAGGGCGTCATTGACGCACATCGCCACGAGGTCGATTCCGATCGTGTTGTGCACGCCAGCGAGCTGCGCCACCTTAAGCTTCGTGCCCACGCCGTCGGTGCAAGACACCAGCACCGGCTCGCGGTAATTGCGGCGGAAAAGGCGATTATCAAAGTCGAGCTGAAACAGCCCCGCGAACCCGCCTTCCAGCTCCAGGACCCGCGGCGAGAACGTGCGCCGCATCAGCCGCGGCAATCGCGACATCGACTCGCGATACACGTCCAGATCGAGTCCGGCGTCTTTGTAGGTGGTGGGCATGCGGGATAGTCGTGCAGATGTGGACGCACTTTCGCCCCGGCGTCCTGCGGCCCAGTCTACGGCGTCCGCAACCATTTGCAACGGGACGACACGAGCGGCGAAAGCAGGGCTTGCTGGGCTTCGCCGCTGCGGTAGACTAAGAAACTTGGCGCCCCCGCGGCTTCGGGCAAGCACCAATCGGCCAGAGTGGCGGAATTGGCAGACGCGCTGGATTCAAAATCCAGTGGGAGATAATCCCGTGTGGGTTCGAGTCCCACCTCTGGTACTTTGCGGCGCAAGGGTTTACGTCGCGGCTTGCTTCTCCAGCCTCTCCTATAATAGATCGCCGGTGACACAATAGTAACACATTGGTCGATCATGTTGCACCGTGTGGCAAACCCGGACGGGCGTCCGCTCCGGGTTGCATTTCCCAAATGTCCTCCTGCCACACGGAGCAAATCGCATGGCCAGCCTTGCCAGCCTTGCCAGCAAGGACGGCGTCTTTCTCGTCCGGTTCCGCTATGCCGGACGCGAGTACAAAAAGTCCCTGAAGACCCGCAGCCGCGACGACGCGAAGGCCGCGGTCGCGATCGTGGAGGTGACGATCCATCGCCTGCTCACCGGGCAAATCACGGCGCCGCTTGGCGTTGACCGGAGGGATTTCATTGTCAGCGGCGGAACGCTGACGGCCCCTGCTGAGAAACCCGCCGAGGAGACGCCGACCCCGCCCCCTCCCTTCGCGGAGCTGATGGAACGGTACCTCGCATACCAGGAACTCAAGATCGCGGAGTCCTACCGCGCCTCGCAAGCAATTCACCTGCGGCACCTCAAACGCCACCTGGGCTCGCGCGCGGATCTGGCCTGCGATTGCATTACGCAGGATCACCTGGACAGCTTCATCCAAGCTCGGTCGAAGATTCGGGACGCAAGCACCGTCTGCCGGGAACGGAACACGCTTCGCCAATTCTTTCGTTGGGCGGTTGCCAAGAAGCACCTGGAAGCTTCGCCGGCCGAGGGCCTGGAGCCGATCAAGGCAGGTGTGGACTTGCCACGTTTTCACACCGTCGCCGAGGTGGAGCAGATCCTGAAGCGAGGCGGGTTAACTGATGAGCAGGCTTCCAACCTCTGGAACTGCATCTACCTTGCGCCGGAGGAGATCGCCGATCTGCTCAAGACCGTACGAGAGAAGGCGGCCGAGGAGACTTCCTTCATGCTCCATGCGATCCCCGCCTACACCGGCATGCGCCGGGGCGAACTGCTCCGGCTCCGCTGGGTGGACGTCGACTTTGACCACCGCTGTGTCACGGCCCGCAGCCGTAAGCAGTCACGCACCCGCAAAGAAACCTCGCGGCAGATCGACATGCACCCGTACCTCCGGCAAGAGCTGTTCGCTTGGCGCGCAGCGCGTCCCAAAGGGCAGTTCGTGATCTGCGACAAACAGACGCTGGAGCCGTACAATGCGGATAAGGCGAACCGGAATTTTTGGCAGCCGATGCGCGGCACAACGTGGTGCCTGGATTCGGCGAAGAACCACTTCAAGATTGGGTTTCATACCTATCGCCACAGCTTCGCGAGCAACCTCGCCGCGCTCGGCGTGGACCAGCGGATCATCGACGAGTGGATGGGGCATCAGACGGAGGAGATGCGGAAGCGTTACCGACATCTGTTTCCTAAGAGCAGGAGGTCCGCTATCGAAAGACTTTCATTCGCGGCGGCGATGAGCGAGGATAAGCAGCATCCATCGACGGCCCAACAGCCAAGCAGCGGTCCACGAAAGACCGGAGCATCAGGTGCCGGCGTGATTTCGGAGAATGGGCGGCGACCCGGAATATTCCTAGACACGCCGGCGGCCGGCAGTTGAAAACATTTTCAAGGTGGCCGGGGGAACGCCCAGCTAATTCCTGGGACGGCCCAGGCAGGATCAGAGGCCACCGCCGCCTTCAATTGCACTGGCGCGAAAAAAACCAGCATGAAAATCGGGCTCGACTTTGCGACTCCATTGCCCATATCCGGTTTCCGGCTTCCCGCCACACCCAAGAAGGAGCTACGCTGAAAATGATTCCAAGGACTTGCGATTAGCGAAGAGCGGAGGGATTTACCGTCTTGGCCCGCCACGATGAAATAGACGGCGAGACTGCAACTAGATTTCGCGTGCTGAAGGAAACGGCAAAACAGCTAGCCTTCGGACACGAGTTGCCGTACGACCGCGTCCTAGTGGCTAGTCTGCCTCACACGGATTGCCGAGGGGCTTACCGATGATCGCACGGAGATGCAGGCGCAGGAGATGCAGGCGAATTTGCCACGTCACACCGTCCAGTTTTTCAATACGGCGATTGCGGCGCTGGGCAGAGATCTGGGACTCGAACTTCTCGGAGGCGCCGATATCGCCAGACTGGAACGGCGGGTGTGGACGCTCGAGTATCTGCGGTCGGAGTCCACGCCGCTCTATTCTCTCGACGAACTTCTTGGTCATCTTTGCAAGTTTCATCGGTATGAAGAAGAGATTGCGCCGTTTTTGATCCGCACAGGGCTTCCCCCGAGGACATTCCACCCGTCGGCATGGCTCTCCCTCCACTTGGGGCGGTTGTACGATACACGCTGCACCAGCTCTCCATACCCGCCAAACGAACAAAGGGCGGGAAACCGAAAATCGGAACCGCCGTACAGGTGGATAAAGTACCCAAAGCACAGCGTTGTGACGCTCAGGGAAATCGAGCGCTGCGAGTATGAGGAAGCTGATGTGCTTCCGGGCATGAAGCCGTACGATGCTAAGCGATTGGAGGCGGAACGGCCTCGCTTCTTGTCAGCGAGAAACGCAGTCTTGGCGGAACTGGTTCGGGCGCTCGCAGAGCGGAAGAGCGAGAGGCTGCTCGAACGCTGTCTCGCGAACCTAGACGCGATGCTGGACCGAGATCACAGCTAGCTGCGATGCGGGCGTTGCGGCGGATGAAGAGACGCTTACGGCTTGTCAGCAGTGCCTCGTTGAAACCGAGAGCAAAATTGCTGATGCCGAACGTGAAGGACGTAGCGACGAGGCTAATGACCTTCGGAAGACGTACGAGCAAGTCGCGCAATATATCGACGGCAGCACGGATCACCGAGGGCGGCCACGCAAGCTATCGTCGGAACGGAAGCGAGCCAGTGACGCCGTGCAACGCCATCAGCACTGCTCTTCGACGGCTTTCTGGTGTCCGGCGGGTCCGAGGACCGGCCCGAGCGCTGGAAGGCGCTCAACCACACCATCGCCGTCAACAAGCTGCTCGGCTACGAGAACCGAGTCGCCATGACCAACCGCGCCGGCCACTCCCCCACCGTCGAATCGAACGAGCAGATCTATCAATTCTTTGAGCACTTCCTCCGGCCCGCAGAACCAGTCTCACGCTGACGATTTTTTGATGAGCTACCGTATCGAAGCAATCGAATTCTACGTTCGCGAGACGAAGCCGGGCCGGATGGCGTTCGCGCTCGGGCGCGACAGAGGCGAGGCCGCCGAGCGGCTCATCAGCCCGCTGGCTCACGTGCGGCTCGTGCTCCGCGGCGCCGATGGTGGAGAGACGTTCGGCTGCGCGGGCGATCGGCTGAGCGTCCGCTGGCTCGACAAGCGGCCGGGGCGCGAGACCCACCGGAAGCGGCGGGAGCTGATTGAGCTGATCCAAACCGCGCGCGAAATCTATCTCCAAGAACCGGCGTTCGAGAGCCCGTTTGAGAAATGGCGGTTCTGCCATCCTCAGGTGATGAAAGCGGGCCGCGCGGCGGGGCAGGTGGATCTGTCCTCGTCCTTCGCATCGGCCCTTTTGGAGCGGGCCGTGATCGACGCGGTCTGCCGCCTGGAAGGCGAGTCGGTCTTCCACATGCTCAAGCAGGACCGCCTCGGATTCTG
>JAHWKS010000241.1 GCA_019347795.1 Planctomycetota bacterium
CCCGCGGCCCACCCGGCTGAGCTTCGAGCTCGGAGAGGTAGTTGCCGATCGGCCCACCGCTCGCCAACCGAGCAGCACCCGCCCACGCCTGGGCATCGGAGGTCCTTTTCATGGTCCGATATGTTGGACTCGACGTCCACAAGCGGTTCATCGAGGTATGCATCCTCGATGGCAAGGGCAAGGTGTTGTTTCGAGGCCGAGCGGACTGCGATCGGCAAGCGCTGGAACGCTTTGCCCGCCAGCGATTGAAGAAGTCGGATCGCGTTGCGCTGGAGGCGACAACGAACACTTGGCCGGTGGCAGAGATCCTTCGTCCGTTTGTCACGGCGGTCGTGGTCAGCAACCCGCTCAAGACGAAGGCCATCGCTGAAGCGAAGATCAAGACCGACAAGGTCGACGCTCAGGTGTTGGCGCATCTGCTACGCTGCGACTATCTGCCTCACGTGTGGCAGCCAGATGAGCAAACGCAGATTCTCCGCGGCTTGATTACTCACCGAACGGGTTTAATGACCCAACGGGCGCGGCACAAGAACCGCATCCAATGCATACTGGGACGACTACTGATCCATCCGCCTTGCAAAGTGCTATGGACCAAGGCGGGGATGGCTTGGCTCAGACAAGTCGAGACGCCTCCTACGGAACGGCTGGTGCTCGACAGCGAGCTACGACAACTGGCTGCTGTCGAAAGCGAGCTTACTTCTCTCGATGAGCAGCTGATCGCCATCGCAGGGAACGAACCCCGCGTGCGCCTGTTGATGACGCTGCCCGGCGTGAGCCATGTCGTAGCCATCGGGCTCCTGGCCGCCTTGGGCGACATCCATCGATTCCGTGATGGCAATCACGCCGCATCGTATCTGGGTCTGGCGCCGATCACACGCCAGTCGGGCAATCATTGCTACCATGGCCGAATCACCAAAGCTGGAAACAGCCAAGCTCGCTGGTTGCTCACGCAATCGTGTCAACACGTGGCGCGACATCCCGGTCCGTTGGGCGCGTACTTCCGTCGATTGGCCAAGCGAAAGAACCGCCAAGTCGCAATCGTCGCCGTGGCCCGGAAACTGGTGACGATTGCCTATTTGATGCTCAAAAACAATGAGCCGTACCGCTATGCCAAACCCAAACTGATAGCAGAAAAGTTTACTGCCCTGGACCGTGCAACACCTACGACGCGAAAGCCGCGAAAGTCCAAGCCGGGACCGAGCGCTCAAGCTCGCGCTGGCTTGGCCGCGGTCTATGCCCACGCTGGATTGCCGAAAGCGACCCCACCTGCGGAATTGCCAGACGGCGAACAGCGAATGCTAAAGGAGCAGAAGCTGAAGGACTTCGTCAGCGAGCTGTATTCGCCACAGACAGCGTCAGCCCCGACCAAGTCGAGCGCTAAGAAAAGTGGCCGCCCGGCGGGGCGGTCAGGCTAACCTTTTTTTTACGTATCAGAAGTGGCGGACGAGCGACGCGAGCATTCCTGGGGCTCCGCCCCAGACCCCGAGATTTTCGGAGGCATGGCTCGGGTGTCCGAAGGGCGTGGGAAAGAAATCAGCCCCTGAGCAGACTGGGCCGCCCAGGGGCTCGTGCGCTTCGGCGCACCTTCGGTCCGGCTATTCCTCGTTCGGTTGCGTCTCCGCAGAGCCGAACTCCGCTTCGCCGGACTCTGTCATTGTACAAGATTCACCAAAACCCGACCTCCACCGTTGACACGTTCAGAGGTAGCTATCAGGGTTTCGCAGCCGCGCGCTGGCGCCGAAATCGACCTGCGCCTCTTCTCCCGCGGCACACTCCATCCCGCCTTGTCACGTCTCGCCGATTCACGGGTCGAGGAATTGCGGAAACGCAGCCTGCTGTGCGAACGTGAGAAGGCGGCTCCGGCAGCGCGAGGTAAGTTCAAGCGGACGATCGCCGCTTTCCGCGGCGAAAGAAATGACGTAATTGATTCGATCTACCGACAACTGTCGAACCCAGGGAACGCCCTTCCCGCAAAAACGCCCGGCTGTCTTGGCGGGAGGTTTTTGCTGCGCCGAGGCCGTTTCGTGGCGCTCGCTAGACTTCCCTCGAGCGGGCTGCGTGCGCCAGCCGAGTCCTACAGTTCACCGTCCTGCCTCGCCGCCGCTGCGAGCCCTTTTAGGTTAGATTTTGTTTTGCCCATTGCCACGTGAGGTCAACTAGCCAAACCTCCTGAGGAAGTCGCCGCGGACTGGTGATCGGGACATCCGCCAGATCGGGACGACGTCAACGAACCCCGCTTGCTCGCTTGTTCGTTTGTGCTCGCCAGTCGTTCGCCAGCGGCTAGGCCGCGCGGCGGGGGACTCTTCGCCGCTGAGGAGCACTGGGAATGGCGATTGTCTGCGCGGGCGCTTGCCGTAACTCATCCTCCTCGCTTTCTTCCTCGCCGTACCCGTGGCCATAGCCATAGCCATAGCCATAGCCATAGCCGTAGCCGTAGTAGCCGTCGTTGTTTTCGTCGCCGATGCGGTTGGCCACGACACCCGCCAATTCCGCTTCCATATTGCGAAGCGTTTCGGCGGCACGGATCACCATCTTGCGATGGTTCTTGGCTGGTTGCACCACCAGAACCACCCCATCCACGAGGCGTCCGATGATGCTCGCGTCGCTGGCCACCAGCACCGGCGGGCAGTCCACGAGGATTTGGTCGTAAACCACCTCCGCCCAGGCCAGCAGTTCTTCCAACCGCGGTCCGCTGAGCAGTTCCGTGGGATTGGACGGCTTCGGGCCGCACGGCAGGATGTCGAGGTTATCCACGCCCGTCGCCAAGATACGATCCGCGCAGAGGCTGGCGATGTCGTCGTCGGAGCGGAGGATCTCGGACAGGCCGATTTGTCCACGGAGGGCAAACAGCCGGGTCAGTCCCGGACGCCGCAGGTCGAGATCCACCAGAAGCGTCTTCTTTCCCGCCTGCGCGTAGGAGACGCCCAGGTTCGCCAGGACGGTGGTCTTGCCATCGCCGGGTTCGGTGCTGGTAATGGCGAGGCAGTCGCGTTCGGCGCCGCCGAGCGTGAGCGTCGTGCGGAGGGTGCGGAACGATTCGCTCTCGACCGACTCGGGCGACACGTGAACCTGTAGCGATCCGACGCCGGCTTCGCCGTGGGCGCCGAGTTGGCGGACCATCGCCAAGATGGGGGTCGCAAGCTGCTCCTGCATCTCCTCCGGGGAGCGGAAGCGGTCGTCCATCACGTCCAGGACATAGATGATGCTGATGCCGACCATTAGGCCTCCCGTCACAGAAAGCAAGCCCACCAACAGCAACTTGGGGGAGACCGGCCGATCTTTCGCCATCGCGGGACTGACGACCGATACGCGAACGCCATCCGCGTCCCCCGATAGGTCAATACCCGCGATGCGCCCCAAGAGCATCTCGTGCTCTTTTTGCAAACGTTCCAACTCCCGTTCCACCATCGTCCATTCGGCCAGTTCGCCATTAAGCGCTATGGCTTGTTGTTCGGCCGCCGCGTACTCGACCTGTAGATGTCTTTCATGTTCCTTGATTTTGCGGTGTTTCTCCTTCACCAACGAAAGGAGTATGGGAGCGAGCCGCTCATTGTTCATCTCGGCCATTCGTTGCTGCGCTCGCTGAGCATACGTCGCCAGGTAGGACTTTGTGTTGCCGATCTGCTGTTGGAGTTGAACCACGTCGGGGTGGTTGGGGCCGAGGTGATTGAGAAAGACTTGCAGCCGCGCATGGTCATCGATCAACTTGCGCTCCGCCAACTGAATCGCTTCCGCGTCGGGCGTCTTCATGCCAAGCTGCGTTAAAAGGAGTTCGGCGCCGATGGTCGGCTCAATTACGGCCAGATATTGGCGAACGTCGCCTCCCGTTTGGGCCGCCAGAGTGATCGAGGCCAGCAAGGTCTCCAGCTCGATCCGCTGCTTCTGAATCTCGCTCATCGTCTCGCTCAATTGCAGGGCGCGCTTGACGGCCGGATGCTCGGTGGGAGTCCCTCTGCCGCCCAGGGTGACCGGCCCGAGCCGTTCGGTAACCTCCAGATACTGTTGACGTTTCTCACTGAGACTTCGTTTGACGTTGCCGAGCTCCCGATCGAGCACCACGAGCAATTCCCGAGATACGTTCTTCTGATCTGTCTTGATGAACTCCAGGTAGGACTCCAGGACCTCGCGAACCACGGCCTCGGCGACCTCGGGAGAATTCCAGTGGTAGGAGAGTTCGATCACATTCGTGCGACGTACTCCACTGGCCGAAAGATTCCTCTCCAGATCCTCGACTCGCAACTCGGGATAGGGTTCCCGGAGCCGCTCCATAGCGCCGTCGAGAACTCTCCGACTGGTAAACAACTGTTCGTAGGTGGGGATGAGCGCCTGACTTCCCGCTTGATTTGCGAGCGTCATCTTTTGGGGATCCAATCCCGTCTCTTGAACGAGAAGGGAGGCCTTCGCTTGGTAAAGACGCGTGGCCGTCGCGTAATAGGCGATGCCGAGAAGGGCAACCAGACTTAGCGAGGCGATCAGGATCTTTTTACGTCGGACCACAACGCGTAAGAGCCGCATAGTGGCCTGAACGGTGTCGGCCGCATTCGACGTGACGATCTCTGCGGACGTATCCCCTGATTCCCGAGTCATAGGGCCAAGTAAGCGTGAAGTTGAATTAGAGACCTGGAATGCCGGCTGTAAAGCCAAACCCGATCACGCTGCGGATCGTCTCGACGGTAAAGGTGAGGGGCGTTTCCTCGACGCTGACGACGTCGCCCGGCGCCAAAAGAATGTTGGCCGGGCCTCCTCCCTTCGCTTCGCGCACCGACGCTTGGATCACGGTCGGCTTGTCGCCGCCATCGATCGTGCGATAAATTCGCACTTTATCCGCGATTTCCAGGGTGCGCCCTCCCGCGATGGCGATCGCGTCCAAGAGACGAATGTCCTGCTCGTTCAAACCCTCGAACTGGCCTGGGCTCTTGACGAGGCCGACCACGCTGAACTTACGGGGAGGCCGCTTCTTGACCATCACGACGCTCCCGTTCTCCAAGTGGAAATCGCCGCCGCGTCCCTCGGTTACGTCACGTAAATTAACCGTGATAGTCCGCTTATTGAGTTCGCCGGGGGGCGCACCAGGATATCCGGTATGCTGGACCGCATGCAGACTGGCCGGATGAGTCACCTCGATTATTTCGCCCGCCGTTTCGCTTTTCAGGCCGCCAGCCAGCGAAATCGCCGCCAGCAGGTCGGCTTGCGCAACAGGTACGTCATAATCGCCAGGTTCTTCGACTTCGCCCACCACCGAAACACGGATCGCGCGCCGATCGGCCAGACGCACCGAAACCTGTGGGCTTCGGTAGATTCCGCGAGCCACGCTGGTGTCCCGCACCGCGAACTCCGCGTGCGGCAAAACCATGCCGTCAACGCGCACAGGCCCAACCAGCGGGACATTGATCGTTCCATCTTCGGCCACCCGCAGCATCCACTGGTTCGGCGCCTGTCGGTCCAATCCTGTTACAATTGAGACTTCAAGAACGTCGCCGACGAAGATCTGCTCCGTGTTCGGCCGAGGACGCGCCAATTGTGAGAGATCGAATGCCCGAGTGCTTTCGAGCGATGGGGCAACCAAGTCGGGCGGGAGTTGCGACGCGCGATAGGAAGCGGACTGGCAGCTGACGCAGCATGCGCAAAGAGCGAGGAGCAGCCACACCTGCCCGTCAGCCCCTGGACGACGCACAGTACGTTGATGACAAGGTTCAGCCATTCGCAGTCATTAAGCGAAAGGTATACGTCCGCTTCATGAAAAGAGCATCCGACAAAGGTCGGAAGATGACGATGAGCTTGATCAGTCGTATCGGCAGCGTCGAACAAAAGTGTCCGCGGACTGGCAAAAACACCCTTATTCCCGGCAGCCCGTATTTGCATCGGGTTGAGAGGGGCGGATAGTAGCGGAATCGGTTGTCAGAAGGAAGGCGGATTCTTCAATCGTGAGATTCGATGAGAGCGACTTTCGCGCAGTGCGCGCGTCAGACCCGCGCGGGCCGACTCGTCGTCGGGGTGGTGCCGAAGACATTGCCGGAACTGCTGAGCAGCCAGATCAAATTCCTGGAGTTGAAGAAGGTGAAAGGCGTATGCTCGCCGGATCGCCAATTGGCCGGGAGCAGCGCGCATCGCCTGCTCGAAGTCCGCCTTAGCGCGGCGTCGTTGGTGGAGATACTGTCGCAATTCAGCGGCTCGATGCCAAAGCGAGGCGGCCGAGGCTCCGCTCCGACGCTCGGCTTCACTCTCGAGATGCACCACGAGCCGCTCGGCAAGGAATTCAGCGTCCTCACGACGGTTCAAATGCGCGTACTGGTAGTACAGCCGGTTCACTCCTTCGGAATCCGGCTCGAAGAATTCGACGAATTGCCGAGCAGGCAAATTGGGCGCCAGCAACTCGATCACGCGCTGCCGAGATTCCGCGTCAAGGTGATACGCCCGTTTCCAACGCTCTAGAGCGCGTTCATGATCGCCCGCCAGCATCGCCTCTTGGCCTGCCGCCAAGAGCACATTGCCATCGTAAGGGCGCAGACGCTCTGCCTGGGCGATGTACGCCTGCTTCGTGCTGTGGCCCCAACCATTTAGAAAGGCCGTTTCGGCCAGTCCAAGATAAGCCTCGCCTTGCAAGGGACAAAGGCGCAGTGAGCGATGCAGGCAAACCTGTGCTCGCTCCAAGTATTCGCGATTCTCGCCGAGCGCCGCCTGCAGCCAATGGTCTTGATCTTCGCGAGCGGCGAAATCGGACGCCAACGCCGCATCGCGTATCTGCATAAGCGACATGGCGTTGGCGGATTCCTGCTGCACGATGTCGAACCGTCGGAGACAAGTCACCGCCATTCGGTAGTTCGCGCGAGCATTGTCTGGATCGTACTTGAGCGACTGGTCCAAGTGTTCGAAGAGTCGCTCCACAAGCACGCGGTTATCTTTGGCAAGCTGCAAGTCCGGCGACGCCCAAACCGAATTGCCCGACGCCCGCAGCGAGAGTCGCAGGTATTGGTTCCAGGCAGGAGCCGCCATGGCAGGCGGCATCCGGTCCCGGACCATCGCGGCACTTAGCACCAATAGGGCGAACGTGGCGCCGCACCAGGCGATACGGGAAAACACGCGCCCGTCGTTTTTCTCCACGGATCGATCCGCTGTGAATTGATGCAAGCGACATGCGCAACTTAAAAGGATTACCGTCAGCGACATGCAACCGGGGATGTACCAGACAAAATCACCCAAGGAGTGAATGAGGCTGGCCCCCAATCCGGCCGACACAGCCGCGGCGCAGGCCGCAACAGATTGTTCTCCGCGAAAGATCGGACGCACGCACCAGTAGACGATGATTCCGATTCCAAACGCCAGCAGCACGACTCCGGCAATACCCGTCTCTAGAAGGACTTGCATGTAGCCGCTTTCCCCATAGGCGAACCGGTGGTCCACATGCTCCTCTAAAAACGTGGGGTAGACGTGAACATGGCTGCCTACGCCGGCGCCGAAGACGGGGTGACCGGGTACAGCTTTCAGCATCGCTGTCCAGACGAGTATTCGCTCCCGGCTGACTA
>JAHWKS010000242.1 GCA_019347795.1 Planctomycetota bacterium
CGGCGACGTCCACGCCCCGCCAAAAGACGCGGCGATTCCGCCCGGTACGCCGACGGCCCTCCCGTCGCCCAAGCCGCGAGGCTACGACGTTCCGGCCGCCCGGCTCTCCGCCCGGGGCGGGAGGGGGTGGGTTTTCTTTTTCGGCCACGATTGTCACCATGTGGGGGCCGGGTTGGCCGAAAACGACTCCCGACCCCTGGCCGACCGGCTCGACCTCGCGGAGTGGATTGTCGATCCGGCCAATCCGCTCACCGCTCGCGTGGCGGCCAATGACATCTGGCAACATCTCTTCGGCGAGGGGCTGGTCCGCACGCCGGGCGACTTCGGCTCGCAGGGCCAGCGGCCGACGCATCCGCAATTGCTCGACTGGCTGGCGAGCGAGTACGTGCGGCTCGGCTGGAGTCGCAAAGCGATGATCCGGCGGATTGTCACGTCCGCCGCGTACCGGCAATCGTCGCGGCGCCGGCCGGAGCTGGAGAAGCGCGATCCGGAGAACCGCCACCTGGCCCGGCAGAACCGCTTTCGCGTGGAAGCGGAGACGGTGCGCGATGCCGCCCTTTCGGCGGCCGGCCTGCTCACCCGTCGGATCGGCGGGCCGAGCGTCTTCCCGCCATTCCCGCAGGATTTGACGAAGATCGACTTTCGCAGCGACTTGAAGTGGGAGGCCAGCACCGGCGCCGACCGCTACCGCCGCGGAATGTACACCTTCTTCAAACGCACGCTGCCGTATCCGACGCTGATCGCGTTCGATTGCCCCGACGCCAGCGCCGCCGCGGTCGAGCGGTCCCGCTCCAATACGCCGCTGCAAGCGTTGGCGACGTTGAACAACGAGGTCTTCGTCGAGGCGGCGCAGAGCCTCGGACGCCGGATGGCCGCGGCGGATGTCTCCAGCGACGAAGCACGAATCGAGTTCGCCTGGCGCCGCTGCCTCTCGCGGCCGCCGACTGAATTGGAGCGGCATCGCTTGCTACAATTGCTGAAGGACCATCGCCGCTGGTACGCGGAGCATCCGGACGACGCGGCCGTCCTCCTCGGCGACTCCGCCGCCGGCGACATGAGTGAAACCGCCGCCTGGACCGCGACGGCGAACATTCTCTTGAACCTCGACGAATTCATTACGCGCGAATGACTGAATTAGCAGCGATTGCCGGACGCCGCAGATTCTTCGCCTCCGCCGCTTCCGGCTTGGGCGGGGCCGCGCTGGCCTGGCTCCTCGCGCAGGATGACTTGCTCGCCGGCGAAACAAAGCCGGCGCACAATCCTCTCTCGCCGAGAGAGCCGCACTTCGCGCCGCGGGCGAAGAATTGCATCTTCATCTTTTTGGACGGCGGTCCTTCGCAGATGGACCTGTTCGATCCCAAGCCGAAGCTCGCGGAGCTGCACGGACAGACGCTGCCGGCATCGATGCTGGAGAACGTGCGGTTCGCCTTCATCAACAAGGAGGCCACGCTCAAGGCGAGCCCGCGCACATTCCAGAAGCACGGCCGGTGCGGGATGGAGTTCTCGGACCTGCTGCCGCGAATGGCCGGCTGCGCCGACGATCTGTGCATGATCCGCACCGTGGTGAGCGATCAATTCAATCACCATCCCGCACAACTGACGATGCAGTGCGGGCAGGCGAAGCTCGGCCATCCGGCGATGGGCGCCTGGCTCGCGTACGGCTTGGGGAGCGAGTCGCAAGAGCTGCCCGGCTATGTGGTGCTCACCGGCGGCCGCGGCACGAGCGGGGCTGCGACGAACTGGTCCAGCGGATATCTCAACTCCGCGTACGGCGGCGTGTTGTTCCGCACCCGCGGCGAGGCGGTGCTCAACCTCGCCAATCCAGCCGGGCTGCCGCGAAGCGTCCGGCGTGGGGGACTCGACGCCCTGCGGGACTTGAACCAGGCCCGCTATGAAGAGACGCTCGATCCCGAGATCGCCGGCCGGATCGCCAACTATGAGCTGGCCTTTCGCATGCAGACCGCGGCCGGCCAGTTGAACGATCTTTCGCAGGAGGACCAGCGGACGCTGGACGCCTACGGGGTCGATCGCGAGGACGCGAAAATCAAGGTCAAGCGCGACGGCGGACCGGGGCAGTATCGCGACTTCTCCACCAACTGTCTGCTCGCCCGGCGGCTGGTCGAGCGCGGCGTGCGGTTCGTGAATGTGTTTCACGCCACCTGGGATCATCACGAAGACGTGGACGGCGAGCTGCCGTTCTACACGCAGATGGTCGATCAGCCGATCGCCGCCTTGATTCAGGATCTCAAGCAGCGCGGCCTCTTGGACGAGACGCTCGTGGTGATCGGCTCCGAGTTCGGCCGCACGCCGCTGGGGCAAGGCAAGGCGGGACGCGACCATCATCCCTTCGCCTTCACGATGCTCCTGGCCGGCGGCGGCGCCCGGCCGGGCTACACCCACGGCGAAACCGATGAGATCGGCTGGGCGCCGGTGCGCGACCCGGTCCATGTGAACGACTTCCAGGCCACGCTCCTGCACCTCTTCGGCCTGGATCACACGCGGCTCACCTTCAAGCATCAGGGCCTCGACCAACGATTGACCACCGTCACGCGGCAGTCGCGCGTCGTTCGCACGTTACTGGCGTGAAGCCGTTGCCGATCACTCGCGAACCGTGAGCCACGTTTCCGCTAGCAGGCGCTCTGCCAGCGGAGTCCAGAGCACCGTATATCTCATCCCTGGCCTTGCTCCAAATCCCTGAGGATGTCCGCCAAGGGACGGCCAGTTCGTTGCTTCCGAGCCTCCTCCAACTCTTCCCGTGTGAACGGCGAGCCATCCACGCCGGTCCCGAAAACGGCGTCGGGCGACGGCTCGAACACACCCAGGGTGCGGCCGTCGGTGTCGCAGAACTCGATGCGCCGGTTCAGCCCTTGCAGCCGCGTCAGCAGTGCGGAGTCAACAACAATTCTCGTCATGGTTCTGTGCAGATTGCTGGAATCGGAAGTCCGCCTCCATTATATCAGAACGGACGTTCTATTCCTCGCGCAGCTCGCAGAACGCCCACTGCCCGTGGTTCTCATCGACGCCGATTCGCAAGAGGCTTGGCCGGACGCCGGTTCGCTCCTGTAAGACGTCCAGCAGCCGCTGTCCCAGGTAGCGGGCGAGCAGCTCGGCGGTGGTGTTCGCCACGGGCAGCAGGACGCAGTCGCCGCGGGGGAAGACCCAGCGGCGGTCTTCAAACGTCGCCGTCACTTCGCGGTCGTCCCATGCGACGCGAATCTGCGGATGCTCGGTGGGCAGCATCACCCGATGCTCCAGCTCATCGACCAGCCCGCGAAGCGCATCGCGGAAGGCGATGAAGTCGATCACGTAGGAGTTCTCATCGAGCGGCCCCGCCGCCTCCGCGCTCACGCGGTAGTTGTGCCCATGCAGCCGCTCGCAGATATTGCCGTCGAACGTGATGAAGTGCGCGGCGCTGAAAATGAGATATTCTTTTTCGAGGCGGACTGTGTAGGTCGTGGACATGGCGGATCAGGTGTTCTCCTTGCGTGCGACAGGAACTCGTTCCGCGGCAAGAAATCCTACAACCAATCCGGCGCCGGTCCAATCTGCGGGAGTTCGCGTTGCAAGAGACGTCGATGCCGATGATTCTAATATTCTTATCAGGCGACCGCCCGCTGACGTAGGCATGGGCGGGGCGAAAGGGGGTTCCCGAAGGGAGCGTCATCCGTGGCAGACGAACCATCCGGCAGTTGGCGACTGCGTGACGATACGATCTATCTCAACCACGGCTCCTTTGGGCCGCCGCCGGAAGCGGTGCGCGCGGAGCGCCTGGCGTGGCTGGGGAGGCTCGACCGGCAGCCGATGGACTTCTTCGTGCGGCAGTTGGCGCCGGCCTGGGACGAGGCTCGGCGCCGCCTGGCGGAGTTTGTAGGCGCCGCGGCGGAGAACCTCGTCTTCGTTCCCAACGCCACGGCCGCGATGAACGTCGTGGCGGCTTCGTTTCCGCTCTCTTCGGGCGATGAGGTGCTGCTCACGGATCATGAATACGGCGCCGTGCGGCGAATCTGGGAGCGGGCGTGCGCGAGGAGCAAGGCAAAGATCGCGACGGCGGCGCTACCGCTTCCGATCGAGTCTGTGGAGCAAGTGATCGACGCGCTGTTCAGCGCGGCCACGCCGCGCACCCGGCTGTTGGTGGTAAGCCACATCACGTCGCCGACGGCGGTGATCCTGCCGATCGAAGACATCCGCCGCGAGGCGGAACGCCGCGAGATCGCCGTCTGCGTCGATGGTCCGCACGCCGTCGCGCAAATCGAGCTGCGCCTGGATGCGCTCGATTGCGACTACTACACGGCGAGTTGCCACAAGTGGCTCTCCGCCCCCTTCGGGTCGGGCTTCCTGTACGTGCATCCGCGACGCCAGACGCACGTCGAGCCGCCCATCCTGAGCTGGGGCGTCCCGCCGCCGCGCCGGCCGGCGGCGTGGTGGGAGGAGTTCTTCTGGTGCGGGACCGGCGATCCCACGCCCTATTTGTCGGTTCCCGCGGCGATCGAATTTCTGAAGAACGTGGGATGCGAGGCGTTTCGCGCGCAAACGCACGAGCTGGCGCGGTACGCGCGGCGGCGGTTGAGCGAGTTGACCGGCCTTGCGCCGCCGGCTCCCGACTGCCGCCAGTGGTGCGGCTCAATGACGCTGGCGCCATTGCCGCCGGGGGGTCGGCAGTCGCTGCAAACGGCGCTGTGGGAGAAGCACGGAATTGAGGTCCCCATCATCGAGTGGAGCGGCCGCCGGTTCATCCGCGTTTCGTGCCATCTCTATAATGACACCAGCCATATCGACCGGCTCGTTGAGGCTCTCGCAGAACTGCTTCGCTCCGAGTAGAGACTCCATGCGCGTACAACAATCTCCGGCGATCATCCTCTTTGGCGGCTTCTGCTTCTTCTTCGCTCCCCTGCTCGCCCAGGAGCCGGCCGACGCGCCGCTGGACGGCCGCGAGGGACGCATGCTCGCGCTGCCGAACTTCCGCCCGCAGCCGATGCTCCGCGTCGAGGAGCATCATCTCAGGGAGGCGAAGTTCCCGGTGGTGGACGCGCGCACGCACTTCCGCTACCGCCTGCACCATTCGCCGGAGGCGCTGGATGACTTCGTGAAGCTGATGGACCGCCACAACATCGCCGTCTGCGTGAGCCTCGACGGGCGGCTGGGGGATGAGCTGGAGGATCACAAGGATTACCTCTGGAGCGAGTACCGCGGCCGCTTCGTGATCTTCGCCAACATCGATTGGCGCGGCGCCGGCCGGGAGGACGATCCCGCCGCGTGGGACATGCACCGCCCCGACTTCGCCCGCCGCACCGCGGAGCAGTTGGCCCGGGCCAAAGAGCAGGGCGCCAGCGGCGTTAAGATCTTCAAGCAGTTCGGCCTGGAGTTAAAGAATCCGGACGGCTCGCTCGTAAAGATTGACGATCCGCGGTGGGATCCCATCTGGGAGGCGTGCGGCGAGCTGGGTTTGCCGATCCTGATCCACACGGCCGACCCCGCGGCGTTTTTCCTGCCGATCGATGAGACGAACGAGCGTTGGGAGGAGCTGCACCGGCATCCGGAGTGGAGCTTCTACGGCGACGAGTTCCCCAGCCGCGAGGAGCTGCTGGCGGCGCGGAATCGCGTCATCGCCCGTCATCCGCAGACAATCTTCATCGGCGCCCATGTCGCCAATAATCCCGAAGACCTGAAGACCGTGGGGGAGTGGCTGGAGCGTTATCCGAACCTGTACCTCGATATCGCCTCCCGCATCGGCGAACTAGGGCGGCAGCCGTACACCGCGAGTAAGTTCTTCCTCCGCTACGCCGACCGCATCCTCTTCGGCACCGACGGCCCCTGGCCGGAAACGCGGATCACGCTCTACTGGCGGTTCATGGAGACCTTCGACGAGAATTTCCCCTACGCCGAGAAGCCGTTCCCGCCGCAAGGCTTCTGGAACATCTACGGCCTGGGCCTCCCCGACGACGCGCTGCAGAAGGTCTACCACGAGAACGCCGCCCGCATCATCCCCGGCGTGAAGGAGCGCATCGAAGCGCATGCGGCGAACAGATAGTCGGCTTTCGCTCCGCGAAAGGACGTCCCTTCTGGGTTCCCGCGCAGACCGAATCCCGCGGCTACTGCTCCGCCTGAAGACTTTTTCCGACGTGCCCAGCGCGGAGCGAAAGCCGTGGTGGATACACCGCGATTTCGATGTGGTGGCCGTCGGGATCCTGAAAGAACGTCTGGCGGACGCCGCCGGCGTTCACTTGCGTGCGGCAGGGGATGTTGTGCTGCTGGAGGATTTCGGCCACCGGGCCGTCATCCTCCACGGCGAAGGCGATGTGGTCGGCCCGGGAGTCGATCTTCTCCGAGCGCCCGCCGGCGGCGTCTGCATTCTCGATGATGTGAATCTGGAAACCGTAGTTGTAGAGCCACGCTCCGCGGAAGTTGAACGCCGGCCGCTCGATCTCTCGAAAGCCCAACACGTCGCGATAGAATGCGACGCTCGCCTCCGTATCCCGCGCGACCAGCGAAATGTGGTGCAAAGCCTGGATCGGAAGGGAAGCCGCCATGATCGACCATCAAAAGTGTGACAACGAGTTGGTCCGCGATTATAGCAGCTTGTCGGCAGGGTCGCCCTTCTCGAGCAATCGCCGCCGGACCGCCTCGCACAAGGCGAGCATCGTCTCGACGTCCAACTCCTCGGACCGGGTCTCGCCCTGCAGCTCCAACTCGGCCATCGCGTCGTCCACGTCATCCTTCGTCAGACGATCCTTCAAGGCCGAGATGAGGTTCGCCCGCAGGAACTTACGGCGATGGAAGAACATCGCCCGCACAAAGTGGTGGAAGAACGCCGGGTCGGGGATGCGGGCCCGCCGCTCGGGATCGGGGCGAATCTGCACGATCGCCGAATGCACCTTCGGCCGGGGCCAGAACACCTCGGGGGGCATCACCCGCACCACCGCGACCTCGCACTGGCTTTGCATCCAGATCGACAAGGCGCCGTAGTCCTTCGAGCGCGGCCCCGCGACGATGCGGTCGGCCAGTTCTTTCTGGATGGTGGCCGCCATCAGCACCGGCCACGGGTCGACGCTCAAGAGGTTCGACAGCACCGGCGTGGCGATGTTATACGGCAGGTTCGCGCACAGCTTGAATCGCCGCCCGGGGGCCTTGTCCATCTGCTCTTGCACCGCCTGCATCACTCGCGGATCGAAACGATTCTTGTTCTTGAGGGCATCCTGGTGGAGCATCGTGACGTTGTCCCGGCCGAACAGCTCCTCCCCCGCCAGGCGGTGCATGTGAGGATCCACCTCGACGGTCACCACCGCCGCGGTCCGGTCGGACAATTGGGCCGTGAGCGAGCCGGCGCCGGTCCCCACCTCCAGCACGACGTCTTCCGGCCCCAGTTCCGCCGCCCCGATCAGCACCTCCAGCAGGTTCAGGTCGATGAGGAAGTTCTGCCCGTACCGCGTGATGGGTTTGATGCCCCCCTCCTCAAATCGCTTGCGAAGAAAAGAAAGCGTCTGACGCGAGGAAGGCATAGACTCACCGGGAAG
>JAHWKS010000243.1 GCA_019347795.1 Planctomycetota bacterium
AGGAGATCGCTGCGCCCAAAAGACTATCGAGGGCCAAACGCCGCTGCTGGCAAGGGTCGCAATGAAGGGCGGCGAACTGATCCGCCTTGATCGGCGAGGTGAAGACCCGGCCCAACGTGGAATTGGCGAGAGTGAGTCCAGTAAATCGCGATCGTCTGTTGGATTCGACCGCTGCAATGCTTCACCGAGCACGAAGGGCCGAGAAGGCATCTTCGTACTCATCTACCATGCGTGTAAGACGCTCAAGGGCGCACGCCGCCCCACCGGAGAGTGACAACGCCACAAGCTTGCTCGCGACGACGACGGCCACGAAGCTGGGGCCACTGGCGTGTCGCCGCCCTCCTGGAGGATTTCCGATCTTTTGCGAGCTGCAATGGTCACATCCGACTTCCCGCATCATCCATAGGCCGTCAAACCCGCTGCGCCGGATCTTCGGACGTTGGGCAAAGCAGATCGGACGAATGTAAAGTGGGCAATCGGCTCAGTCCGATAACCTGAGTTAAGCGGAAATTCCGCTACAATCCGCACTCTTGATGTGTCGCAGGGGGGAGCGTGAGTAGCCAAAAAAGGTGGCGGAAGCTCGTTACACTGGCGGTTTTGCCGTGCTGGCTGATTCCCGTTCCGCGCGCATTGGGCCAACTGCCAAGCTTGGATGGCTTCGAACTTTACCGGCCGGTCGCGGCCGCGAGCCAGCCAGAGGCCGGGGCGGGCGCGTTGCAAGACGAGAACCAGGAAGAACGGCCCTCAGGGGAATCGCCGACAGATGCTCCCTCCGTCGGAGAGCAGGAAGAAGCATCCCCTGGGGCGGAACCGACGGCGCCCGGCGCCGGGCTGATCGACCAGCCCACCTCCGCCGCCGAAGCGCCCCCCGCGCCGATCACGTCGTTGCTTTCCGAACTCTCCGGGACGGCCACGGTCACTCCTGAGCGCGTCGCGGACTTGGGAGGCGGCACGAGCGCCAACTTCGTCGCCGGAGGCGACGTGACGGCCCTGGGAACCACCGACACCGGCGATCTGCTCGCCACCGCGGTGTTGAACACGGGCGTCTATTCCCGACAGCTCTCGCCGGTGATGACCGACACGCGCGTGCGCGGTTTCCGCTACTCGGAAATCCGCACCACGCTGGATGGAGCGGCGTGGTTTCCCGTGCGTCCCGACGCGGACACGCCGCTGAGCCGATTCGACTCGAACATCGTTGACAATGTGGCGGTCATTCGCGGGCCGTACAACGTCCGCTTGGGGCCCGGCTTCTCGTTTATCGACGTGACGCTCCGGGACACGCCGCGGCACGAAGAGGGCCTGCGGTGGAACGGCGACACCAAGTTCACTTGGGACACCAACGGCGAGCAATGGTACGGCCGGCAATCCGTGTCGGGCGGCAACCAATTCTCCGGATGGCGGATCGGCTACGGACACCGCGGCGGCAGCGACTACACCGACGGGGCCGGCGACCCGGTGGCCGCCAGCTACAACGTGCGCGACTGGGATTTTTCCTACGGCGTGGACCTGACCGACAACAGCGGAGTCGAGTTCACGTACATTCGCACCGACATGACGGACGTCGAACTGCCGGGGCAGATCAACGACTTCGCCTCGCTGGTCTCCGACGGTTTCAGCCTGCGGTACCAGTTGCGGGAGCAGGGGTGGATCGACCGTCTCGCGGTCCACGGCTGGTACAACGCCGCCGATTTTCGCGGTACGGCGGACAGCAAGACGTTCGTTCCGGGCAACCCCAACTTGTTCTTCCCGCCCACGCTCCCGAGGTTCCCCGAGCGGTTCGAGCGCGTGAACAGCTTCGGCGACACCTCTTCGTCCGGCGGGCGGGCGCTGGCGACGCTGGGAGACGCCGAGTGGGCGGCGTTGACCTTCGGCGCCGACGCCACGGCGATGCGGCAGACGTACCTCGAACAGCGGTTGGACAACGGCGTGGTCGATTTCGGCGTGCCCGACGCCGTGCAGGACGACGTGGGCTTGTTCGCCGAGTCGCGGATTCCGGTCACGCACTCGCTCACGCTCAAGACGGGCGGCCGAATCGACTTCGTGCAAAACGACGCCTCTCCGACCCCGACGGTGGACGCGCGCCGCTTGGCCCTGCAGCCGGATGTGGGAACGGCCCAGAGCTTCACGCTGCACGCCGGCTACCTCTCCAGCGACTATAAGGTGAACGAGGAGTTGACGCTGACTTCGGGGGTGGGCTATGCGGAACGCTCCCCCTCGCCGACCGAGCTTTACGCCGACGTGCCGCACTTGTCCATTATGCAGGAGGGCGCCTTCTTTATTCCGCACGGCAATCTCCTCTTGAAGAAAGAGAAGGCCCTGCAGGGCGACCTGGGATTGACGCTCGAAACCGAGGTTTTCCAGGGCGGTCTGGCGGTGTTCTACACCCGGATCAACGACTTTATCACGTACCAGGCGCCGCACATTCCGGCCCCCTCGGGGCCTCACTCGGATCACACCATCGGCGCCAACACCGATGCGGAGCTTGTGGGCGGCGAGGCGTACTTCCAACGGGCGTTGAACGACACGGTTTCGGCGTTCGGCGCCCTGAGCCACGTGCAGGGCGAGGACCTGCTCCGCAACGAGCCGCTCTGGGGGATTGCGCCGCTGGAGTCGCGCGTCGGACTGCGGTTGGAGGACCCGTGCGAGAACACGTGGGGAGTCGAGTACGTGCTGCGAATGGTCGCCCGCCAGACGCGGGTCAGCAGCGTGGGACTCGGCACGGATTTCCTCCCCGGGCACGGCCCGGCCGGGGAGATTCCGACCCCCGGCTTTAGCCTGCACAGCATTCGGGGCTTCCGGAGACTGACCGACGCGATCACCTTCACCGCGGCCGCCGAGAACTTTGGCGACCGGTTGTATCGTGAGCACCTCGACACGCGCTTGGATCTGACGCAGGGGCGCGTCACCGATCGCGGCATTCCGCGGCGAGGCGCCAGCTTCTTTTTCGCGCTGCAAGCCGACTACTAAGCGCGAACACGCCTAGTCGGCGCCGACCGAGGTGGACGTCGTCAGACTGCGAAACTCGTTCTGCAACTTTTGCGACTCCTCCCTGAGCTGAACGCTTTGAAAAGCGTGGGTCGCGGCGTGCTGAAAAATCTGTCTCGCATAAGGGAGGTAGGCGGGCGACTCCTTCGCCGCCTTGAGTGCATAATCCTGGCACTTCACCAGCGAGTCGTCGGACCGCTGCTGGAGATGATATCGCAGCCAAGCAAGGCTATAGACGTAGTTGGCCTTGGCGCGCTCCTCGCGGGTCAGTTCAGCGGTGCGGAGCACCCGGCTCATATCGGCATAGGCCTTACGGATTTCCTCTTCGCGAGCGGCGGGCCTCATTTCGTAGACGACCTGGCATCGGGTCAAAAGCCCCTGCACGTGGTTCGGGTCCAGTTCCAAGACCTTGTCCAAAGCCTCCAACGCCTGCCGATCGCGATCCAACTTCTGGAGCGCCACCGCGCGATAAAAGTGGGCGTCGGGCTGAGTGGTCGCGTCCAGGGCGACGGCCTTCTCCGCCGCCTGAAGCGCCTTCATCAAGACTGCCGAGTCGGCTGGGTCGCGCGTGCAGGCGTTGGCCAGGTTGCAATAATACGTGTAAAGGCTGCCTTGCGTTTTGGACTCCTCCGCCTCCTCGACGGCTTGTTGGAACACTCGGCGGGCTTCGGCGATTTTGCCGCGAAACAGGTGAATCTCGCCCAACTCGTTGTAGGCGGCGTGCAATTTCGGATCCAAGGCGATCGCCTCTTCCAGCAGCGACTGTCCCGCCCGCAGGTCCTCGGACGAGGGCCGCTCCGCCGCCGCGCTCAGTTTTCGCTTGACCCGCGCCAGGCCCACCAAATAGTGCGGACTCCGGCGGTCGATGGCTTGCGCCTGACGGTGCGCTTCTTCGGCTTTTTCCAGAAGCTGCAGGCGCTGCTTCGAGGAGGCGCCGTCGGCCAGGAACTCCAGCACGTTGGCGCGGGCGTCGTGGAGTTGAGCCAGTTCCTGTCCGTCGGCGGGCGCCGCTTCCGCGCCGCTCGCGGTCTGCAAGACGGCCGGATGGAGGCGAATCGCGGCGTCGAGATCCTCCAGCACTTGGGTCAGGTCGCGATCGGGCAGACGAAACCGCGCCACGGCCCGCCCAAGATAGTGTCCGTAATGATCGCTCTGCAGCTCCACCGCGCGATCGTAAGAACGGAAGATCAATTCCGTCGGGGCGACGTTGGCGCCCAAGTTCAGATCGGACCCCTGGGAGATAATGCGCGCCTGAAACGCATACAGTTGGGCCAAGAGCAGCGCTGCTCCTTCGTGCTCCGCCTGCTTCAACAATTTCTCTCCCAACTCGATGCCGGGCGAGACCACCTGTTGAAAGAGCGCCTGACGAGGAACCGAAATGGTGACCCCCGTGCTTTCCTCGTCCAGCCCTTCCAAATCTTGCGGCGCGATCTGCAGCAGTTCGCGGGCAAGGAACCCGCGTTCGTTCTCCAGGGCCAATTCGCCGAACTGGACCAGGGACTCGAGCGCTTCCAAAGGCTCGCCTTCTTTCTCTTGCTCCAGGGCGTACCGGCGAACGCCTTCGGTCGCATGCTCTTGGAGCATCGGGATGAGCTTCTCGAACAGCCGTCCGCGGCTTTGGGCCAATTCGGCGTTCCTTACCGCGATTCGTTTTTCGTCCTCCGCACGTTTTGCCTCGGCGATCGCTTGCCGCTCCGCCTCTTCCGCGCGCTGCTGCTCGTCCACAGCCTTCTTCCGGGCCGTTTCCGCCCTTTGCTCCGCCGCCCTTGCGGATTGCTCCGCCACCTTCGCAGCGGCGAGGGCGTTCTCGAGTTCCTTTTGCGTTTCAACGGCGATGGCGCGCTGTCGGTCGGCCTCCTCGCGCTGACGTACGGCCACATCGCGCTGCCGCTCTTCGTCCTGCCGCGCGTTTTCGGCCCTCATCGCCTGCTCTTCGGCCCGCTTTGCCTCCGTTTCGGCCCGCGTCCGCTGCAGATCCGCCTCATCGCGCGCGACTTCCGCGTCGCGCTGCGCGCGACGGGCCTGCTCAAGTGCAGCGACGGCCTCCGACCGAGCCCGCTCTGCTTGTTGACGCTGGTGAAGCGCGTACACGGCGAATCCCGTCAACAGCAGGATGATGACCGAGGCCGCCAGGCTGGCCCGCAGCAGACCGCGACGGAAGGCGGCGCGCTGGCGCCGCAGCTCCGCATCGGGCATGCTGGCTTGGATCCACTCGCGATCGAACACGCGCTCGTAGATCCGATTGCGCACCCGCAGGATTCCGCCCTCGGTTCGCGTGACGCCGGCCAGTTGCAATTTGCCGTGGGTGGGGTTTCGCTCGTCCTTGCGAACTCGCTGGCCGCGGTGAATTCGCTGGTACACGTCCAAGAGCGCCGCCAGGTCTCCGCCGCTGTGCAACAGCCGCTCGCGCACGAACAGCAGATTGCTGTCGTGCTGACGGGCCGCGGGCGAGAGAAACACGGTTTGGCAAATGCGATCGACGTCGGCGGGGGTCGTAGCTTGTGCGTCGGCGGCCACGGCCCGGCAAAGCCGCTGGGTCAGGTAAGGATGGCCGCCCGTCCAGTAGAGAATTCGCTGGAGCAGAATCCGCCCGGCGCTTGCGTCGGCCGCCAATCCTTCGCGCAGCGGCTCGGCGTCTTCCGGGGTGAAGTCCTCCAGCTCGATGCGCGACCCGATGTTGAAGGGCGTCATTCGCGGGTCGCGAATCAAGTCGGAAGGGGTGGCCACTCCCAACAGACAAAACGTCAGCCCTTGAAGCTCCGGGTCATCGGCGCGCTGGTTGTGGCAGGCCCGAATGGCGGCGAAGAACTCGTCGGTCGAGAACGGCAGGCTGCGGACCACGTCGATCTCGTCCACGAAGACCACCAGCCTCTGGCAACGCGGAAGGACCACCTCCCGAATGGCCGACATCCAGCGCTGTAGCGGCCCCACCGCGGGGTTGTCCCACCAAAAATCGTCCAGTTCGTCGTCCAGGTCGAGCTGCTGGCCGATGATCGCCAGGAGTCCGCCGTACCACTTCTCCAGATCGAGGTTCTGCCCGATGGCCGTCAGGTCCAGGACCACGACCGTCACGCCCGCCTCTTGAAGACGGTTCGCCGTGCGCACCATGAGCGACGACTTGCCCATCTGCCGCGACGTAAGCACGTAGCAGAAGTCGCCCCGGACCAGCCCCTCGTAGAGCTGGCGGTCGGCCGGACGGGTCACGTACGAAGGCGCGCTGCGCTGCAGCGTCCCGCCCGCGATGAAAAAGTCGGCTTGCGCTATATCGGCGCCCATTATTGCAAATGCCGAGAAAAGTACCGTGCATACAGTTGACAGCGAGGCTGGGCGGATTCGGTCGAGTCTCCCGAGATCAACCCGGCGCTGCGGAGGCCGTAGAACGTTTCGACGTTCAGACGAGGTCGGCCGCGGAGCAGTTCGCCGAAGGCCTGGCGCAGCACATCGTCCTGGTTGAGCATGGCCAAGAGCCTCCGCAAATGATCGCCGAACAGCCCCACGTCTTCGCCGGCGGCCTTTTCGAAGTGCTCGATCTTCAACGACCGCGTTGCGATTTCGTACAGGCCCCGGCTCACCAGGTAGGGGTGTCCGCCCACGACCCGCTCAAACCGCTTCAACTCCGCTTCACTTCGCAACGGCGAGCCGTAGCGGGCGTTGAGCGTGGCGATTTGCCCGCGATTGAAGTCCTGCATCGTGACCTGGGTGCCGACGTTGAACGGCGATTGATGCGGGTCGGTGATGAACAGGTGGGCCTCGGTGGCGTAGGCCATCGCCAGCGTCAGTTTGGACCACGGGCCGCTGGGCTGCAGCGCGCGGGCGTTGTGCCACGAGCGGAACATGCCGAACACTTCGCTGCGAAACGGGCAGGCGAACAGCCGGTCCACTTCGTCCAAGGCCCAGATGATGGAGTCGGGCGACTTCTTGAGGACTTCGCGACGCAGGTACCGTTCGAAGTTTACGCTGGCGCTGCGGCGGTCGTCCCAGACGTCGCTGGGATAGACGTCCAGGTCCAGTTCGTCGGCCAGCCATTCTCCCATCGTTTGGAGCAACCGCTCGGGCGTTTGCAAATCGTCGGCGCGGATCTTCTGGAAGTCGGCCAAGGCCACGCGCACCCCCGGTCCGCGGGCGGCCGCCAATCCGCGGGCCAAAAGCGAGGTCTTGCCCATCTGCCGCGCGCCGCGGACCAGGATGATGCTGTCGCGACGGTCCACGGCCGAGCGGAACTCGTAGTCGGCGAAGCGAACCAGGTAGAACTCCGAATCGACCGGAAGCGCGCCCATCGGCGGCCCCGAGCTGTGGGACACATCGACGCACGCAGTCACGTCGGCCGACGAGTTTTCTCGCCGCGAATTTCGGACGTCCAGCAACACCTTGGGGTCGCCCTCCGAGCCGCCTTGATCCGGCGCGGCGCCGGCGGCGGAGTTCGCCCACTGGCGCAGCGCACGCGCCACTTCGCCCGCCGATTCGAACCGCTTGGCGGGATCCTTGTTGAGGCACCTCATGCAAATGGCTTCCAGCGCCTCGAGA
>JAHWKS010000244.1 GCA_019347795.1 Planctomycetota bacterium
CTAGGCGCCAGCGTCACGCTGCCGATCTGGGACCGCAAGTACGATGCGCTGGCCGCCGAGGCGACGCGCCGCCATTTCGCCGCCTACGCTTCGGAGGAAGAGGCGATCCTGCAGACCGACGCCCTCCTGCGCGAGTTGTGGGAGCAGGCCCGCGCGGCCGAGGCGACGGTGCGCCTCTACGCGGAAACGCTCCTGCCGCAGGCCCGGCAAACGATCGAGGCGGACCAGCAATCGCTGGTCAACGAGGCGGTGGAGTTCGACCGCGTGATCCGCGACTTCCGCACGCTCCTGACGCTCGAAATGGCCTATCACCGTGCGCTCGGGCAACTCGCCACCGCATTGGCCCGCATCCGCCAGGCGGCGGGCGTCGATTTGGACGCCCCGCTTTTACTCGACGGCCCCATCTCCGCGCCGCCGCGGCGTTGACGGGTCGTGGTCGTGACGTCAAGAGCGAGGGAAGGTCTCGTCCACAGAGGTCTGAAAGAAGAACCTGGCTTTGATGGTACTTCCCCGGCGCCGTTGCCCGTAGAATGGTTGCCGGTGAGGCAATCAACGCGGTGGTCCACCTCACGAGACGCGTAGCTGGAGGATTGCGGGTGAAGAATCGCGTGATGTTGGTTACCGGCGGTGGGAGAGGGATTGGGCGCGCGATCGCCGTTGCCTTGGCGTCGCAGGGCGCCCAGGTGGCGGTGACGGCTCGGACCGAGGACCAGCTCAACAGCGTCGTGCAGGAGATCAAAGTCGCGGGCGGCGAGGGGCTGGCGATCGCGGTCGACCTCGCTGGAACGAACGCCGCGGCGAGTGTGATCGAGGCGGTCGAAAAGCAGTGGGGGCCGGTGGAGGTGCTGGTTAATAACGCCGGCATCGGCAGCAGTTCCTCGCCGCGTCCGATCGTCGAATTCGACGACGAGTTCTGGGAGCTGACAATGCGGCTGAATGTCACCGTCCCTTACCTCCTCACGAAGCGCGTGCTGCCGGCGATGCTCCAGGCCGGCTGGGGACGGATCATCAACATCGCTTCAATCAACGCCCACATCCCCGCGATGCACGGCTCGGCCTACACGGCCAGCAAGCACGCCTTGGCCGGCTTCACGAAAGCCACGGCTAAAGAGGTTGCCGGAAGCGGCGTGACCGCCAATGCCGTCTGCCCGGGCGTCACCGCGACGCTCATGAACGATCTTCGCATCGAGTACGATGCCCGCCGGCTCGGCAAGTCGGCCGAGCAGATCGAAGCCGAGGCTTCGCCCCTGGGCCGCCGTCTGCTTCCCGAAGAAGTGGCAGCGATGGCGGTCTTCCTCGCCGGCGAAGCCTCCGGCGCCATCAACGGCCAATGCATCAACGTCTGCGGCGGCACGGTGATGACGTGAGACGATGCATTGTGGAAGTGTGGCATCGCGAGTCACGGCCGAGCTTAGCGTCTGCGTGCTGCTGCGTCGTCTTCTTTGTCCGCGGCCCCGCCTTGCTATATTGGTGTTCCCGTCATGTGGAGCATCGCAATGTTCTTTGAGTTCCTCCTGGGCCTCGCTTGCGTTGTCCTGGTCGCGTTTCTTCCCTTCGCTATTTTCGCCTATGTGCTATGGGGTCGTAACGATCGACATCCCCGTGAAGCGGCTCGACCGAACCTCAGGGTAAGCGTCCGAGAAATATCGCCGTCGCCGAGGGAGCTAACGGACGCCTCACCCCCTGAGCGGCGCCAGCGCGCGGCGGTACGGCGACAAGCGCCCGCGCCTCCGTCGTTGCCGCCCCGAGCGCTGGCGGAGATCGAAAGCATTGTCGCCGACCACGAGCGATGGCTGGAGACGGATCGTACTCAAGGCGGGCCCGGAGATCTGGGCCATCGCGACCTACGCGGGATCGACCTGTCCGGGAGGACGCTGAGGGGCATCGTGTTGACCGGCGCCAGGCTGGAAGGCGCGGTCCTGATTGGCGCCGATCTCCAAAACGCAAATCTCGCCGGGGCCGACCTGAGCGGCGCGGATCTCCGGAACGCCGTTTTGAACGGGTGCTATGCGCGGCGGACGAAATTTCGCACCGCTCGCATGAACGCCGCCAAGGCGCAACAAGGGCGCTTCTACTATGCGGATTTCAGTAGCGCAAACCTATCGGGCGCCGACCTTGAGCACGGAGACTTCGATCAGGCGAAGCTTGAAGGCGCAACGCTCACCAACGCGGATTTTACCGGCGCCGGTCTGACGAACCTTGGCGCCGCCGGCTCAAAAGACTCGTTCCTGCGACGGCTGCTACGGCGCCTCGCGGCGCCGGCTGTCCCGCTAAGCCGGCGCATGCGCGCCAGCGATCGTTTTAGCCGTATCCGCGCGGCGGTGCGAGGGCTTTCCGGCCATATCGGCTCGTGGTGGCTGGCGGTGTTCCCGTACTACCGCCCGCCGTTTCGGCTCGACGCCAATAAAATTGCGGGAGCGGACATTTCTCCGGGAGCGATCGATCCGTGGCACGTGCTGGTCAGGACGTATACAGGTTCACGACTGGTATTCATCCTGTTGTTTTCGCTCGTGGCGATGATGCCGCCGTTCGTACGGGTCGCGTTCTGGTCCACCGTCGGCGGATTCGAAAAAGGTGTGTTTCCCATGGCTGTTGATGCACTGCGGAACGGGGCCAACGCCATGCGGCGCATCCCGACGCCGCCCGAGCCCGGCGAGCAATGGACGAGCGTCCGCGATCGCGTGGATCGCTTTGTGAACGAGACGGAGTCGCTACTGGCGAGGATTCCTGGCGACGCGACTTCTGTTGAATTGCCCGCGGTAAAGTCGCTGACGAGAAAGCTTGACGAGGCCGCGGAGATTCTGAGAGAAGCGCGGCGGGTCGTGCGGGAGAAGCAAGCTCAGGCCGAGAAATTGGAAAGACAGACGCTCGCCATCGGACAGGCGAGTGACTGGATCGCACAAGGACGACAGTTGATGGCGCTGTTGACCGAAGAAGGCGCGGTCGAATTGAAGGAATACCGCCTCTGGGAAATCATCCTGGCGCGGAACCAAGGAAGGACGGCCAGCTTTCTCGTGGCGACCTTGCTGTTCTACAATGTCAGCCGGATCGTCTTGACCTATCTGGTGTCGGGTCTGCGGGACGAGACCGACCGCACCGCTCGCGTGCCGCCCTGGAGCACCTACGGATGGTGGTGGCGATGGCACCAGATCGCCGCTCCCTGCCTGCTCCTCAGCGTGGCTTCGGGCTTGCTGCAATTCGTCACGCTTTTGAAACAACCGGTGCTCATCCCTACCGACTGGGCGCAGTCACTCAACCCGTCAGCGTCGGAAGAAATCGTCGTCGGCCATGTCGTGAAGCTTCAGCTTGCGTCGGGCCGTGTCAATGAGATCATCCTCGAGTTGGTCGCTCCCCTGACATGAAATCACGTGAATCACCCACTCTCCTTCATCTTCGCGCATCAACTCGTACTCGGGTGGGTTGGAGCCGCGCACCTTCTCCACTTGCACGCCATGGTGGTGCTCCAGTAGATCGAGGAATTCGTCGCACGTCATTGCCTCGCCTCCCGATTGTCGCGCGTGACGAGAAGGGGCGACTTAAAGGGCTATCCGTGTAAGGCCAGACCGTGCGCCGCCGACTGCGCGGACAACTCCGCCTCGCGGACGTCCAATTTGTGGAGCGGATACGGCGGTTCATGCGGGTGGCGAATCAATTCCCGCAATTCAGCATTCTCAAGCGTGCTGTGCGCATGGCCGTTAAACCACAGCGTCCAATACTCCCGGGGGGCGGGGGTCAAGACGTGGCGCACTTTTCCCCGCAATTGCAAAGCCCGTCGAACCTGCAAATCGCACAGCGACACCAGCGACGCCAGCGCCGCATCGGAATCGCGCGCTTGAGCTGCGATATCGAGCTCCAGGCAATGCGCCAGCCAGTCCTGGTTCTTGCGGTAGAGCACAGCGCGAAGATCCAAGGGAGGAGTCCCCATTGCATTGATCCTGAAGAGCCACAGAATTGCCCCAATTATACGGCGCAACGGCATGTCTCGCAAGATAATAGAGCGGCCGCTGCTGCCGCTTACCGCTTCTCGATGAACACCTCGGCTGCTTCGCGCAGCTCTTTGTTGCGGCTCAGAGGGACGGTCTTGCGAGTGACGCGCTCCTTGCGGCCGCCGAAGTCTTCGTAGATGGTGACGTAGACCTTGCTGCGGACTTGCGTGCGGTTGGCGTCGCTGCCGTAGTAGTTCGCCTTCACCACGTACTTGCCGTGCTGGGCGTCGCGGGCGATGTACATCTCCGGACCGTAACCCTCGGTCACGTCGCGGGTGATCTCGCCGCCGGCGCGGGTGCTGCGGTTCTTGTAGTAGCACTCCTCGCCCGACGGCTCCAAGACGTGCAGGTCCACGTCGGTGCGATCAGTGTTCCACATCATCGTGACCACCAGGTCCGCCCGCTTCACGCCGAATTGCTCGATGAGCGACTCCAGCCGGGCCTTCGCGTAGTCGGGCAGATGGCTGGAGAGTTCGCCCTGGTTGATCCGCCGGAGGAGGTGCATGTACTCGACGCCCGCGATGCGGTTCAGGTCCTGATACCGCTCGTGCCAGTGCCCGCCGAGGGCGACTTCGTAGTACACGATCGCCAGGTCGGCGTTACCGGTCTCGGCGGCGCAGTGGGCCAGGGCCTGATACACCTGCGGCTCATACGGCCGGGCGTCCGCCACGCGCCGAAGCAGGGAGTAAGCCTGGCCGCCGAGTCCCCATTCGATCGCCGAGAAGGCCACGTCGCGGGCGAGCGTCGTATCGCCGGGATCATTCTCCACCAGGCTGCTGAGAGCCTTGAGAGCATCGGCGGCGCTGAGGGCTTCCTTCCGCCGTGCGGCTTCCTCCGTCACGGCGTCATACTCAAGCTGTCCGCTTTCGAGTTGCTGGAAGTACTTCTTCGGGATCGCCTCCCGAGAATGCTCTTGGCACACCACCCGCGGCGGCGTGACGGTCAGCGCCTCGGCCGGCAGCCGCTCCAGGGCGAGTTTCATCGCCGTCGAAAGCCGGAACTGCACGCCGGGCACGTTCTCCATCTTCGCCAGCCACAGCTCGAGGGCCTTCTTAGGGTCGCTCAGATGATCGCCCAACTCGTCGAGTTTGTTCGACACGACGGCGCCCGCGGCGCTGCTCTTCACGACGAAGGCGTCATCCTCGGGGCGGATGTTGAACCGCTGGTAGTCCGCCTCGCTTTCCAGCATCAACAGCGAGCAGGTCTGGCCCGTGATGCGGAAGTGGCGGGCGTAGGCGACCGCCACGTCTTCGACGGCGGCGCCAAGATCCTCCAACTGCCCGACCGCGACCTGACCATAAAGCCGCGCAGCGTTTTCGGATTCAATCGCCTCGCCGAGCGGGATGCGGATCGTCTCTTCGTCTTCGCCGCGGGCGACCCGCAGCACGACCTCATTCCCCGGCTCGCCGCGACCGACGATCAATAGCGTCTGGTCCGGATAGATCGACTTCGGCCGTCCCGCCACGAGCAGATCGCTGCCGCCGGGAATCGCCGTATCCAAAAGCCGCCACGGCCGCTGACGATGAGCGATCGCGGCTTTCTCGATCTCTTCCTCATGCGCCACGGAGAACACGGCCCCGCCGCTCTCGCGAGCCAGGTGCTCCAGCACGCCGACCGCCGTTCCGGTCAGGCCGGTTTGATAGGCGAAGAGCGTGCCGCCGGTTCCCGAGCGAAGCGTCTCGGCCAACAGATGCACGTTCCGTTCGCCCCAGGTGGCGGCGCCGTCGCTGAGAAGGAACACATCGGGCTGCGAGGCCGGCTTCTCCTCCTCCGGCCATGAAGGCGAGGTCGCCTCGGCCAGCGCCTGCCGCAGGTCGGTGGCGCCCTCCAGCGCCAGCGTGTTGCAGTAGTTCAAAAGCTCCTGCACGTTTTCGGCGTTGTTCTCGACGTACTTCTCCCGCCACCAATGCGACTCGACGTTGAAGAACAGCACCGCGAACTGCTCCATCGTGTCGCGGTTCTTGGCGAGCGTCGTCTCCAGCAGCTTGAGCCAGACGTTGAACTTGTCGGGGTTCGCGCTGAGCGACGTATCGACCAGAAAGACCGCGTGCGACGACGCCTCGCCGGTTTCCTCCGCTGGCAGCTTCGGCGTGATTCGCGTAGCGAAGAACCGGCCGGCCTGGCTGTCCTGGCCGTGAAGCACGATCGTTTCGGGGTTGTTAATCCGCACCACGAGCGGCTCGCTCCAGGGACCCTCGAGGTGATAGTACGCCCGGCCGCTGGCGAGGAAGGGCCGCGTCGCCGGCGTCACGTGCGCCTCGGCGCCCGGCACGGCGGCGACGTTCAGATCGACGTGGGCCTCGGACAGGCCTTCCGGCATATCGAGCGAGTACGTCAGTGCGTCGCCGTCCTGCGTCAAGTTCACGTCATAGCCGACCACGATGCGGTGCAGCTTGCCCGGCATGAGCGGGAACACGCGGGCGTTGAATACCCCGGCCCCCGACCATTCCACCAAGGCCGGATCGACCCGGCGGCGGACGGTCTCGCTGTAGGCATGGGCGGCTTTCTCACGCGGCACGATGCGGGCTTCTTTCACCTTCGTCCAGGTGTCAGCCCGGACGCGGACGATCTCCTCCGGTCCCGTGCCGCTGGCGCGGATCAGCTCCGGCGCCAGGAACCCGCGGCTGGCGAGCTGATCGACCATCGGCCGGTACTCGAACGACGATTCGCCGAAGGCGAAGTAGTACAGCGACGCCTCATTGGGGAGCCGCAGTTTGAAGGCGCCTTCCAGTTGTCGGCCGCGATCGTTGTAGAAATAGAGGTCCAACAGCACGCGGGCACGGAAGCCGTCGATGGTGACGTTAGCCTGCATCCCCTCCAGCGGCAACTCGTCGTGATCGCCGATCATCAGCCGCGAGGCGTTGGGGACCGCCTTCGCCCGCCGCCACGTGCGGAGTCGCTTCTCGGCCTCTTTCTTCGCGTCCTGGGGCTTAGCTTCCGAGTCCTCCTCAAGACGTTCCTCTTCGACGGCTTTGCCGGCGTTGGCTTGACCTTGCTGCGGGCCGGATTGATTCTCGCGACCTCGGCCGTCCTGGCCGGCTTCTCCGGCGGGACGGAACTCGCTCTTAACGATATCGACTGCGGGACGCGTTGCGGGAGAGGCTGGAGGTTCCGGAGTCTCATCGGCGAGGCGACGCATCGATTCCCGCGACGGCTCGCCGGGCGACGGCGGCGATTCGGTTGCCGGCCGCTGCAACTGCGGCGGCACGATTGAGCCCAAGTCGGTCGACGCCGGCGCCGCCTGGGGATCGGCGCGACTGAGCGCCGCATTCGGCGTGCCGCTCGGGTCAAGACCAACGCTAATACTTGGCCCCGTATCGTCGGGAATTGGCAGGGAATACTCCTCCGCTCCGCCGGGAACGGCGGCCGACGCGATTCGGGGAAGATCCGCATCCGCCGGCACGGCGCCGTACTCGGCGGAATCACCGCCGCCGTAGCCGCCGAGGTAGCCATCGCTGTTATTCATT
>JAHWKS010000245.1 GCA_019347795.1 Planctomycetota bacterium
CAAGCAACAATCAAGGCAGTGCGGTTGCATTTCGGACATGGCAACGGCTTGGAGACACGATTTGGTTCAATTGCATCGGTTGCAGTACAACAGGGGCACTGATTCCCGGAAGACTCGATGGTTGCAATCCAGGCAGAGTATTTTGCGCGGATATGCTTGGAGAACGCAAAGACGAAAATCCAAATTGAGCCGACGGCGAATGCACAGGCAGTCATGGCGATCAGAGCCGTGATGACAATGTCACCCACGACCAATGACACAGTGAAGGGACACAGGATACACGAAATGATGATTAGCAGAATCGGCCACACTGGATAGTCGGTGGTTACATCTTGCCGTTCGTGCAAAGTCCCGCACGACTTACACAATAGCTTTCGCCTTTGGATGCGCAGGTAGCTGTATTGTTCGTCGAAGGGATTGAAGTTGCCGGATGGGCCGGAGCAAATGCCGATGCCAGGTGATGCGCGCAGTGTGAACTCCGGAGTTTCAAATCCGCAATCGTGACAGCGTGCGCGGTATTCGCTGGGGGCGAGAGTTGTCATGCCGCCACCATCAGCGGTGTTTTGTGGCATAACGAATGGATACTATCCCTGCTGTCGCCGGGCGCATGGCTGAACCATGTGAATGATCGTTGACGGCGGCAGGAGGGATAGAATCCGGTTGAACAAACCGCGGAGCCTATGGGCGTTTGATCCCTCGGCCATCGGCTTCGCGTCCGCCGCGAATTATAAGCGCCGTCCAAGTTGAGGGGCAAGCATTCCAGATGCACGGGTCGCGCCGGCGTGGTTCGGCAAGCGGCCTTCCAAAATGGCCAAGTACGGATTGCACCACGATCGCAGGCCGGATCTTCTCCCCCAGTTTGTCCTGGAAAGGGAAAGGCAGGGAAAGGCACGAGGACGACGTCACCCCGCTTCATACGTTCTTCCCATAATGTTTGTAACTTTCCAAATAGGGAACTTTAGCGTCATCCTCGGCCATGATCTCATTGATGTGCGCCGCCCCTTCTTCAGGGTCGTATTCATCCATCGTGATCAGAGATTTCAAGCGCTGGTAGACTTCCTGGCGCACCAAAACGTATTTCGCGTTCGTTTGCGGATCGATGGCGACCGGCTCAGGCGCCAATAGCTCTTGTCTTTGCTGTTCGGTAAGTTCGATCATGGCTATCTCCTTTCCCCGCATTGTACGAAAGGGAACTGCCCGCTGGTATGGCCCTCCGTCACGTGGGCGGAATGTCCATTGCATCTTCGGCGACTCATGTCGCTCTCCCCGAGGCGGGAAACGGATCGGGGAATATGATCGGGAGGAATATGAATGGGAATACTCCTGCCCTTTCATAATCCTGCCAGCGCGAGGTCTCGTGACTGACTTGCTTCTTCCGCTTCCTGCGTCTCCGCGAGGCGGACGCGGCAGGAGCGGTCGGCGAGGGTGATGACGATTTCGTCTCCGTCGTCCAGCGCGCAGAGCTGATCGTCGCTCACGAGGACGCGATCCCGCTGCTCCAGGCAGCGGATACCCCAGGTCCGCAGGCGCGCTGAGCTGATCGTCGCTCACGAGGACGCGATACTCCGGTCCGTTGCCACGGGGAGGCATGACGCCGCAGTGGGCGCGGATCGTGCGGCGAACCTCGGTGGCCAGACCCGGCCGCGCCTGGGAAAGTTTCTTCAATATGTCGGAGCGAATCCCCGGGTGGAGGTTCCCGGCCAACTGCGCGTCGATTATATTGATCTTGCCTAACGTCACGTGCGGCAAGAGCTCCGGGCACATGCCGTGGATCCGCTTGGCGGCCTGGATGTACCGGGGACTGGCGCCCACCAGTCGCGCGGCATGATCTGCGGCTTTGCCGCGATCGTGGTCACCCCCCGGCAGCAAGGTAGCGCATTTTTGCGCTACCTTTGGGGGGTGAGTGAAGCTTTCCCGCGGCGGCGAACGTCCTCCCCATCCCCTCCAACTCCGCATCCGGCAGCATTGGAAACAACCGGCAAATCGGATGAATCGGCGGCAACATGGATCACCACAGCGGAAGGAACCCTCAACTCGCAAATACTGTATTTTAGTATACCAACCCTCGCGACGCCGTCAAGGCTCGGGAGAATTTTTTTCTCCGAGGTCGTCAGATGCGGAAAATCGGCGGAGCGGAACACTAATCGCCGCTAATCCGCGCTGATCTGGTTCAGGGATCAGTGGCCATTAGCGAAGATCAGTGTTCTCTTTCTTCGACGGAATCAAGGCCGCCAGGACCTCGATCAACACCTGGCGTCGCGAGTGAATGCCTCCGGGCGGGCCGCGTAGCGTCGTGACGTTCGGCGCCACGCACCGCTGGCAGCGGTTCTCGTACGGTCCAGAGTTCTCCAATCTTGATTCTGGCAGGAGGGAAGATTAGGCTCACGGCTTGCCTTCTACGAGGATCCAGAGACGGGCGAACCGCACATCTACGACCATGGCATTAGCGAGGAAGACGTCCGCCAAGTGCTCGCGCATCCCGGGGAAGACCGGCCAAGCTCCGACGATTCCCGAATGGCGCTGGGTCAAACGCGCGCTGGCCGTTACGTGCGCGTGATTTATGTTCCTGATGAAGGCGGCCAAAGCGCTTTTGTGGTGACTGCGTACGAATTAAGGGGCAAACAACTGAAGGCCCATCGCCGCCGCAGGCGAAGGAGAGGCAAATGAGCAAACAGAAGTTTCCACCAGGATGGGATGAGGCGCGCGTGCAGCGTTTGATCGCTCATTACGATCAGATGGACGACGATGAGCTGACGGCGGAAGACGAAGCAGCGTTGGAAACCGAAGGGCAAACTCTGATGGTCATTCCAACGCAGCTCGTCCCATCCGTTCGTGAGCTCATTGCGAAGGCCGGCGCCTGACAAGGGAACCCAAACACGGCCCGGCGGGCTTATCCGCCAAAGCGTTCGCCAATCCCAGATTCTGCTGGCGAGACATTTTTTGCGGCAACGGTCCCGGAATCGCATTGCCTGCCTGCGGCCGTCGCGGCGAACGGGATTTGTCGCGGATTTCCGCGAAAACGTCGGAAACCGGCCGTTTGCCCTTGTAACTTTTACAAATCTTTCGGACATTCCCGCCCGCCGGGGACAATCGGTGGAACGGCGCCGCGGTCAGGACGAGCGCGGCGCCCCGCGGAAGCATGCTGGAGTACACGCTTTCGCGTGTGTTTTGAAGTCTGACGAGGATTGACGAAGGGAAGACACGCTAAAGCGTGAACTCCAACTTTCGCTGCCGGGCAGCCGGCGGCAGCACAGGCGACAAGGATGTCGCCCCAACACAGTATCGCTGGACGAGCCGGCGGTGGCGCCTGTTTCCAGGGAGGGAAACACGATGCTCTCATTGTCTACGTGGACGCTCCTGGCGGCTCTGGGGGCGGGGGGCGAAACTGTCTTGCTGGACTTCACCGCCCAGTGGTGCGGTCCCTGCCGGTCGATGGCCCCGGCCATTCAGCGGCTCCAGGCGGAAGGCTATCCGGTCCGGCAGATCGACATCGATCAGCATCCGCAGCTTGCCGCTCAGTACGGGGTCCAGTCGGTCCCGTGCTTCGTGATGCTCGCCGACGGCCGGGAGGTGGACCGGGTGGTTGGAGCGACCAGCTACGGGCGCTTGAGCCAGATGATCAGGGCGGCGCGTCCTCGGGGCGAGCCGGCCGGCGCCGGGAGCGCGATTCGCGGGCAGTCTCCCGACCGCGTCCCCTTTGGCGGACGGCTGCGACAGATGGTGGGCGGCCTGAGGGGCGACGCTTCGAAGCCAAACCAGCCGGCGACGCCGCCGCCGCCCGCGATCGAGAGTCCTTCGCTGCCGACGTCGTCGGCGCCAGGTTATGAAGCGGGTCCGGAGCCGCCCGAGGCGCTTCGCGAATACGCGCAGCCTGCGGCGGAAGCGGCGCCGGCCGCTCAGGACATTCCCGCCATGGCGGCGAGCTTCGGCGGGGCGCCGCAGCAGGGGCAAGTCGGCCAGGCGCCGCAACCGTTGGCGATGTCCCAGCCGGGGTCGGCCGCCGCGTCGGGCGGCTCGCCGGAGGAGCGGGCGATGGCCGCCTCGGTGCGGCTCAAGATCGACGACGGCCAGTTCTTTTCCTACGCCACCGGCACGATTATCGCCGTCCAGCCCGACGGCGAGGCGCTGATCCTCACCTGCGGCCACGTCTTCCGCGACTCGCAGGGACGCGGGGCCATTGCGGTCGAACTGTTCGGCCCGCAACGACAGGGGCCGATGCCGGGGCGGCTCGTGGCGTATGATCTGAACCGCGATTTGGGGATCGTCTCAATTCGGCTCAGCGGGACCGCGGATCCTGTGCAGCTCGCTGGGGCGGAAGCGTTTGTCCGGGAAAACATGCGGACGTTCTCCATTGGCTGCGACCGCGGGGCGGAGCCGACAATTCGGGAAGGGCGGATCACCGGCGTGAATCGATATCTGGGGACGCCGAATTTGGAGGCTTCCGGGCGGCCGGTGGTCGGCCGCAGCGGCGGCGGCTTGTTCGACGCCGCAGGTTCGCTGATCGGCGTGTGCCGGGCCGCCGACAGCGAAGCGGACGAAGGCGTATACGTCTCGTATCAGGCGATCCGCGATCAATTGCAGGAGTGGCGGCTGGGGGACATACTGCGAACTTCACCCGAGGCCCCGCTTGCACAGCAGCCGGTCACTCCGATCGAACCGGCCCGCAGCGAGCAGCCTCTGGCCGCCGGCGCGTCATCCCTTGCGGCGGATCAGCCGGCCGACTTCGACTACACGACGCCGCCCGCCGGTTACGCCGCACGCAACGGCGTCGCTTCCCCGGCCGCCGCCGGCGCTTCGCTCCAATCGCCGCTCTACATCGTCCGCTCTCGCAGCGGCGGCGCCAGCGACGTGATGCTGCTGGAGCAACCTTCCGCGGCCTTTCTGGAGCAGCTTGCACAAGAGCAAACTGTCCCGGTCGGCGACGCCGCTCCGGTGCGACAAGCGGTGCGGGCCGCGTTGGAGCAAGGGCGGCTCACGCAGCGCGGCGACGGTCCCGTCGTGCGGGGACAATCGCCGCTGCAACAAAACGCCGTCTACCGCGGCGGCGCGATGGCGCCTTAGGTCCGCCTTCGGCGTTAGTTGCTGGTCGGGTCGAAGCATTCCAGCACGCGGCGCCAGGCGGTGGTGGGGCTTTCGCCGTGGAGGGAGGCGAGCAGATCGAAGGTGATGAACCGTTCGGTGGGGCGCCGGGTTCCCGGCTCGGTGACGAGCATCTGCTCGGCCAGGTAGCGGCGATGATGCGCGTCGCCGTCGTCCCCCCAACCCTCGCTCCACCACCCGAGCGACTCCAAGGCCGCCTCCTGCGCGTCGGCGGCCAGAATGGTCACCTTCAGCGAACCGCAGCGGACATGATACCTTGGCATCTGAGCAATCCTTTCGCATTTGAGGACATCCGTGATTAACTCTCGACGATGGTGTTATCGCGGAGACGCGGACACGTCCGGTCACGGGCGCGACGATTTCCCCGATTTTTTGTCCTCGGCCGAAGGTAGTACGCATTGCCGCAAAGAACGGTTCTGAGCGGCCGCCTGGGCTGTTAAGCTGTGGAAACTAGCTGCGGATAGGAGATTGTCGGCGGCTCTCACGCATCAACGCGAACCATGCTTCAGCAGCTCGGCCACATTCTGGCGATGATCCGCTTCAGCCATACGCTGTTTGCGCTGCCGCCCGCGATGTTGTCGGCGGTGATGGCCTGGACCACGCCGGCGCCCGGCGGCGCGCCTCCGGCATTCCGCTGGCGGGAGCTGGCGGGCATCCTGCTGTGCATGGTCTTCGCCCGCAGCGCGGCGATGGCGTTCAACCGGTTGGCGGACCGGCGAATCGACGCCGAGAACCCGCGCACCCGGATGCGGCACTTGCCGGCGGGAACGCTCACGGTGGGCGGGGTGACGGCGTTCACGATCGGCTGCAGCGCGGGCTTCATCGCTTCGACGCTGCTCTTTCTTCCGAACCCGCTGCCGATCGCGCTTTCGGTCCCGGTGCTGGCGGTGCTCTTCGCCTACAGCTTCACCAAGCGGTTCACGTCGCTGGCGCACTTCTGGCTGGGGGCCGCGTTGATGCTGGCGCCGGTGTCGGCGTGGATCGCGATCCGCGGCGAGATCCTGCTCACCGCGCCGGTCGATCTCTTGCCGGCGGTGATCCTCGGCGCCGCGATCCTGTTCTGGGTGGCGGGCTTCGACATCATCTACGCCTGCCAGGATGTCGAGTTCGACGCAAAGGTCCGGCTTCGCAGCGTCCCCGCGCGGTTGGGCGTTCCCGGCGCGTTGCGACTGGCGGCGGTCTGTCATCTGGGCATGATGATCATGCTGGTCGCGTTGCCGCTGGCGTGCCCGCAACTTGGCTTCGGCTGGATCTATGGGATAGGCGTGGCGGCGATCGGCGCTCTTCTGCTCTACGAGCACGCCCTGGTGCGTCCCGACGACTTGACCCGGGTGAACACCGCGTTCTTTCACGTGAACGCAGTGGTGAGCATCGGCTTGTTTCTGATCGGCGCGCTGGACCTGTTGGTCTGAGGCCGGTCGAAGGAGGCGTTGAGTGCAAGGGCGAAGCTCGCGCGACCCGCTGGGTCGCGGTTAAACAAATTATCCCTGCAAGAGCGATTGGGCGCCGTCTACGAAGATCACGGAGCCGGTCACGTGGCGGGCGGCGTCGGAGGCGAGGAACACGACCACGTCGGCCACCACCTCCGGACTCGGCGGCTTGCCGTCGGTGAGCGGGACTTGCCCTTCGGGGAACTCGACCGGCTCGCGGACTTCTTCCACGTCGCGCTGCTCGGTCTTCTTGTGGATCGGCGTGGCGATGGCGCCGGGACAAACGGCGTTCACCCGCACGCCGTCATCCGCCATTTCCAAGGCGAGCATCTTCGTGAGCGCGATCTGGCCGGCCTTCGAGCAGGCGTAGGCGGTGGCGCCGGAGTTGCTGAACATCCGCACGCCGTTGACCGACGAGCAGACGATGACCGATCCTCGCCGGCGCCGCAGCTCCGCCGCCGCGTACTTGAGAGTGAGGAAGCTCCCGGTCAAATTCACCGCCAGCGTCTTGCTCCACTCTTCGGGCGCCAACTCCTCCAACGGCGCCCAGACGCCGTTCGTGCCGGCGTTGGCGAAGACGATGTCGAGGCGGCCCAAATCCTTCATCACGCGCTGGGCCGCTTTCTCCACCTGCGCGGGATCGGAAACGTCGGCGGCGACCGCCATCGCCCGGCCGCCGTCACGCTCGATGTCCGCAACGACATCCTTCAACTCCGCCTTATCACGAGCCGACACAGCGACCGCCGCCCCTTCGCGGGCGAGCGCTTTCGCCGCCGCCTCGCCGATGCCCGATGAGCCGCCGGTCACCCACGCGGCCTTGCCTTCCAGACGTCCCATGGTCCAAACCTTTCAGAGTCGCGGGAAGCTTAAAACTACGACGTGAGCGAAACCAC
>JAHWKS010000246.1 GCA_019347795.1 Planctomycetota bacterium
TCGGCCAAGAACTCCAGCGACGCCTCCATCTCGGACGTCGTCGGCGGTCGGCTGTACACGCGGCGCCACGCGGCGGCGATGAATTCGCGATCGTCGGCCTCGTCCTTCTCCAGCCGCGACTTCATCGCCTTCGCCCGGCTCAAAAGCCACGGCCCGTTGAAGAGCAGCAAGGCCTGGTTCGCCGTCGTCGTGGTGAGCCGTTTCGCAATGCTGTTGACGCCATCCGGCCGATCGAACGCCTCCAGGAGCGCATCGGGCGTGTTCCGCAGCGATTTGAGGTAGATCGACCGCCGCGGCTGCGAGAACTCGACGCTCGGCCCGCCAGGTTGGAGGTCCAGCTCCCCGCTGGCCGCGAGCATTGTGTCGCGCACCTGCTCGGCCTGCAGCCGGCGGATGTTCATCCGCCACAGGAGCCGGTTGGCCGGATCGATGTTCATCGCCTCTTCCGAGTCGGCGCGAACGGCCGACTGGCGATACGTCGCGGAAGTCATGATGAGCCGATGGAGCGGCTTAAAACGCCGGCCGTTCTCGAGGAACTGCTGCACCAGCCAGTCGAGCAATTCGGGATGGCTGGGCGGCTCGCCCAGCCGGCCGAAGTCGCTGGCGGTGGCGACGAGGCCCTCGCCGAAGTGATGCTGCCAAACGCGGTTCACCATCACGCGATGCGTAAGCGGGTTGTCCTCGCGATTGATCCACTCCGCCAGCGCCGTCCGTCGGCCGGTCGAGGCGAGGCCCTCGGGCGGCGCGATCTCGGCCGGCTCAGAATCGAGGATCGTGAGGAAGCCGGGCGGAATGTCCCGCTCCTGCCGATCGCCGGGGATGATCGTCGGCGGCGCGAGCGGCCCCACGTCGCTGACGGTCAGCGTCGTGGCCGGCGTCGCGGGCTTCAGGTGATCGAACTCGGCCAGCTTCTTTTTCAGCGCATCGTACCGCTCCCGCTCCTCGCCTTTAATCTTGTCGCCGATCTTGGCGACTTCCTCTTCCGCCTGCCGGTGGGCCAGCTCGGCAAGTTGATGCTCCTTGGGCGCGCGCTCCTCCGCCGGCTTGCGGGCCATCGCGAACACGTCTTCGGGAAACTTTGAGATCGCCCGGTGAATCGCGTTGCGGCGATAGGGGAACTCGATGGCGTCGATCTGCTTGCGGATGTCGGCGGTCGCCGCCTCCCACTCGGCCAGCTTCTCCTCATACTCCCGCCGCTCTTCGGCGGTGAACAGCGGCCGGTCCTGGATCGGCAGGATCGGCTGGAAGAAGGCCCGCAGGCGGAAGTAGTCATCCTGCAGGATCGGATCGAACTTATGATCGTGACAGCGGGCGCAGCCCATGCCCATGCCGAGGAAGACGTCGCCGGTGACGTCGGTCACGTCATCGAGGATCGTCTCCCACTGGGTGCGGGCGTCGCGCTGGTTGTACTCGTAGATCCACAACCGCAGAAAGCCGGTCGCCGTGAGCGCCTCGGGATCGTCCGGGGCAATTTCATCCCCGGCGAGCTGCTCGCGGGCGAACTGGTCGTACGGCTTGTCCTCGTTGAACGAGCGAATGACATAGTCGCGATACCGCCACGCGTCAGGGCGATAGGCGTCCTGCTTATAGCCGTCCGACTCGGCGTAGCGGACCACGTCGAGCCAGAAGCGGCCCCAGTGCTCGCCGTAGTGCGGGCTGTCCAAGAGCCGGTCGATCACGGCTTCATACGCGTAGGGCGACTTGTCGGCGAGAAAGGCGTCGATCTCCGCCGGCGTCGGCGGCAGGCCCGTCAGATCGTAGGTCGCGCGGCGGATGAGCGTGACGCGGTCGGCCTCCGCGGCGGGCGTCAGCTCGTGCTTGCGCAACTGGCGGAAGATGAAGTTGTCGATCGGATTCTTGCCCCAGCCGCGATCGTCCACGTGCGGGACCTCGGGCTGAGCGACCGGCTGAAAGGCCCACCAGGCGCGGTCCTCGTCGGTGATCTTCGGCGCCGACTCGGTGCGGACCGGCTTCCCCGGATCGCCGGGCCAGGGGGCGCCCATCTCGATCCACCGCGAGAGAACTTCGATCGCCTCGTCCGACAGTTTGCCGGTGGGGGGCATCTCGAACGACTCGTACCGCACCGCCTCCAGCAACAGGCTGGCGTCGGGGGCGCCCGGCTCGATCGCCGCTCCCGAATCGCCCCCCGCGAGCATCGCTCCGGGGGAATCAAGCCGCAGATTGCCGTTCTGCTTCTTCTCGGAGTGGCACTTGAAGCAGTTGTTCGCCAAGAGCGGCCGGACGTGCGTCTCAAAGAATTTAATCTCGTCGGCAGTCGGCGCGGTCTCGGCGGCGGCGGCCGCGGAAACAACGAATGCGAGCGAGAGGGCGACAGCAAGGCGCAGGATGTCAGGCATCGGCGGGAATGTCGCGAGGAGGGAAGGTGGCGCAAGTCGCGAAAAGAGCGAGTATTTATCCTATACCTTTCGGCACGCGCCGTCAATGGAAGAGGCTCTCCAAGCGGGGGGATTCGGCCGCCGCGACGGTCCGCGCGTGCTAGAGTTCACAAGAGTCCGCGTTCCCTGCCATTGAGGACGTTTTCATGCTGCCCTCCGACGTTTTATTCGCCGATCCCGTGACCGAAGCCGGCCAACTGGAAGCCCGAAGCGTCAGCGAGGGGACGCACCCATCGACGTCAGCTTCTCGTTCTCCCCTCGCTGACGCTTCGGGCTTCCCGCGGACGCCGGACGGGTTCTTCTTTCCACGCGAGCCGCGATCGCTGGAGGAGTGCGGGATCAAGGAGTCGGAAATCGAGGCGTTGATTCTCAAGTTCCTCCTTTTCGGCGGGGCGGCGTCGGGGCGGGATGTGGCCTCGCAGATCGCGCTTCCCTATCGCGTGGTCTCGGACTTGCTGGTGCGGATGAAGCTGGAGCGGATCGTGCTCTCCCGCGGCGAGGCGCCGGTGCATGACTACGTCTTCGAGCTGACCGACCGCGGCGTCGAGGCGGCTCATCGCTACGGCCAATCGTCCACGTATTTCGGGGCGGCGCCGGTGTCGTTCGAGTCGTACGTGGCGAGCGTCCGCCCGCAGGCGCTGGGAGACCGCAAGCCGAAGCTGGCGGAGCTGAACCGGGCCTTTCGGGAACTGTCGCTCGATAAGGAGGTGCTGTTCCAGGTCGGCGAGGCGATCCATGCCGGCCGGGGAATGATCTTCTATGGTCCGCCGGGGAACGGGAAGACGAGCATCGCCGAGCGGCTCGGCGGCGTATTCGACGAGGGGGTCTGGATTCCGCGGGCGATCAGCGCCTGGGGCGAGGTCATCCGCCTTTACGACGCCACGATTCACCAAGCCGTCGCTCCGCCGGATGAGGGCGCCGAGTATGACCGCCGCTGGGTCTACATCCGGCGTCCGACGCTGGCCGCCGGCGCCGAGCTGACCTTCGACGCCCTGGAAGTGGCCCATAACCCCGGCACCGGCGTGAGCGAAGCCCCGCTGCAGCTCAAGAGCAACCTGGGGGTGCTGGTGATCGACGATCTCGGCCGGCAGCCGGTCAACATGCGGGAGTTGCTCAATCGCTGGATTGTGCCGCTGGAGAAACGGATCGACTATTTAAACCTGCTCACCGGCCGCAAGGTCCAGTTCCCCTTCGAGCAGCTTCTCATTTTCGCCACGAACCTCAACCTGCGGTCGATGGTGGATGAGGCGTTCCTGCGGCGGGTGCCGTATAAGATCGAGATTCCCAATCCGACCGATGAGCAGTTCCGCGAACTGTTCCTGGAGACGGCCCGGGAGATGGGAATCGCATGCAATGAGGGACTGGTAGAGCACCTGCTGGAGACGCACTACCGCGACGGCGACCGGCCGCTACGATTCTGCCACGCCGACGCCCTGCTCGCCCAGATTGAGAACTACTGCAGCATCCGCGACTTGCCGCTGCGAGTGACTGAGAAGAACCTCGACGCCGCCGTGCGGGGCTACTTCACCACCGCGTCGCGGAGCTCGTAAAGGGCCCAGGTGTTGCCGTCGGGCCCGTTCCACGGCTTGAGCAGCAGCACACCTTCCAGCGAGAGCGGCCGCGTCGTGTAGCGGGTCGATTCGCCCGGCGACATGTGGACCATCATCACGCAGTGCGCGGTGCCTCCCGGCCCGAACAGGCACTCCGTGTTCTTGAGCATCACGAACTGCGTGATCCCTTTCGTCTTGAAGTCGGGATACATGAAGCCGGGGATGCGCACCGTCTTGCCGTCCAGCTCCTCGATCCGCTCCGTCAGATACTTTGGCTCCCACTTGACGTCGGGATCCATTTTCGTCGTTAGATCGTCGAAGGTGATCTCCTCGACCTTATCGCCGCGCTTCGCGGGCTTTTCATCCGCGCCCGGGGCGGCGAAGGAGGAAATGACCAAAGCCGTTCCGATCAGACCGGCGGAAATGACGAGCGCGAGGGGAAAAGTCGTTTGCTTCATCGTCTTGCACGGTTGAGGAGGGAAAACGGGCGGGCGCCGCGAGGCGTGCTAAATCCTTTAGTAGTATCATATCATTTCTCGCAACCGGCGTCAGGATGAATCTTCCAGGCGCCGGTAATCCTCCGGCGTATCCAGGTCGGCGAAGCCGGCGGCTGCGACGGGAATCATCCGGTGGGGAAACCGCTCGCGGAGTACATTGATCCCCTCGTCGTCACGGAGCCGGGCGACCTCGCTCGCCAAGGGCCAGGGGAACAGCACCGGATGGCCGGTCACTCCGCCGGCCTGCGGGATCAGGATGTGCGGGTGCGCGGGATCGTGCTGGTCGAGCAGCGCGTCGATCGTCTCCGGCGACAACCGTGGCATATCGGCCGGCGCCAACAGCCACACGTCGCGTGATTCCGGCGAGTAGGCGCATTCGGCGTAGGAAAGTCCCAGCTCCACCGAGTCCTTCATGTGGGGCGGAGGCGGATCGGCCGCCACGATCGCCAGATCCAAGCCGCTGAGCGCGGCTAGCAGATCGCGATCGTCTTTCCGCACCACCACCACCACATGCGATACCCGGCTTCGGCGCCACGCCTGGACGACGTGCTGAATGACCGGCTTCCCACGCCAAGGCAGCAGCAACTTCGGCCGTCCCATCCGGCGGCTGTGCCCCGCGGCGGGAATGATGGCGATGCTTCGCATGCTTGTCATTCTACCCATCCCATGCAGGGCGGCTGCGTGCAGCCTCGCTACACGGCTTTACCACAACCGGCGCCGCGAAATCGCGAGGGGATTTGGCAATGGCGCGGGCTTGGTTAGGATGGAGGGAGGGCCGATTCGGCGCTCTTCTCGCAACTTCATTTCATATCAGCATATCCGTTTCATGAAGCAGTCTTCTCGCGAGGCGCCGGTGGAGGCGAAGCCGGCGCCGCGGCGTCGGCGGCGCCGGTTCGCGATTCTGGGGGTGATCGGCCTGGCCGTGATCGGCTGCGGCGCCCTGGTCTTCGCCGATTGGTGGAGCACGCTCCCGGCCGAGTACGCCCGCCCCGCCTATGTCGGCCGGCAGACGTGCATCGAGTGCCATCAGGGACAGCACGAGCAGTGGACCGGCTCGCACCACGACCTGGCGATGAACCTCGCCACGCCGGAGAGCGTGCTGGGGGACTTCAACGACGTGGAATTCACCCACCACGGAGTAACCTCGCGGCTCTACCGCGACGGCGAGAAGTACATGATCCACACCGAAGGCCCCACCGGCGAGATGGGGGACTTTGAGATCAAGTACGTCTTCGGCGTCACGCCGCTGCAGCAGTACATGGTGGAGTTCGACCGCACGCCCGACATGTCCGAAGACGCCATCGCCCGGGTGCAGGTGCTTCGCATCTCGTGGGACACGCTCCGCAAGAAGTGGTTCTATATGCCGCCTCCCGACGTGGATGAGAAGCTGGCGCCGGATGACGACCTGCACTGGACCGGCATCGCGCAGCGGTGGAACACCATGTGCGCCGACTGCCACTCCACGAATCTTGAGAAGAACTACGACGTCGCCGCGCGGCAATATCACACCACGTTTTCGGAGATCGACGTGAGCTGCGAAGCGTGCCATGGTCCCGGCGAGGCGCATGTGAAGCTGGCCGGCGCCAACTCGCTGTTCTGGGACCGCAAGCTCGGCTACGGATTGGCCAAGCTCAAGTCGGCCGATCACACGGTGGAGATCGAGACGTGCGCGAAGTGCCACTCGCGGCGGCGGGTGGTGCATCCCGAGTTCCGCCCCGGCGACGAGTATTACGATTACTACGTCAATGAGCCGCTCCAGCCGCTCACCTACTTCTGCGACGGGCAGATTCTGGACGAGGTGTTCGACTACGGCTCGTACATCCAAAGCGAGATGTACCACAAGGGGGTCCGCTGCACCGACTGCCACAACCCCCATACCGCCACGGTCAAGCACGAAGGCAACAGGCTCTGCACCTCCTGCCATCAGCACCCGGCCGGGAAGTACGACACGCCGGCGCATCACAATCACCGCGTCGGCTCCAGCGGCGCCCAGTGCGTCGAGTGCCATATGCCCGCCACCACGTACATGGAAGTCGATCCGCGCCGCGATCACAGCATCCGCATCCCCCGGCCGGACCTTTCTGTGGAGCTCGGCACGCCGAACGCCTGCACCGGCTGCCATCTGGCGGAAGAGATGAGCGGCAGCGAGGAGGGCAAGTTGGCCTCGCTGGCCGGCGAGCGGGGGTTTCAGCAATACATCGATTGGCTGCGGGCGTCGGGGAATGGCGACGAAGAAGTGAAGCGCGAGCTGAACCGCCTCGATGCGTGGGCCGCCGAGACGGTCGAGAAGTGGTACGGGCGGAAACGACGCGAGACGCCGGACTTCGCCCCGGCCCTCAAGGCGGCATGGGACGGCGATCCCGCGGCGCTGAACCTGTTGATCGAGGCGTCTTTGAATCGGCGGCTGTCGGGGATGACGCGGGCCAGCACGACATTGCAACTCGCGCAGTTCCCGACGCGGGAGAGTCTCGCCGTCTCGGAGGAGCTGCTCGATGATCCCGACCCGCAAGTGCGGACCGCCGCGGTCGGCAACCTGACCGGAGCGCCGGATGAGGTGCTGCTACGCGCTTTGCCGCCGCTGTTGAACGATCCTCTGCGGCTGGTTCGCACCGAAGCAGCCCGCGTCCTTTCGGCCGCGCCCTTGAGCGAACTTAACGGCGAGCAGCGACAGGCGTTTCGCGCGGCCTTGGAGGAGTTCACAGCAGGCCTGATGACCACCAGCGACCGGGCGGGGGCGTGGCTTTCGCTGGGGCTGGTGTACGAGAATCTCGGGAACGAGGACCGCGCCATCGAGGCGTATCGCACGGCGATCCGCGTCGAGCCGAACGTGACCGGGCCGCGCACGAACCTCGCGGCCCTCCATGAGCGGCTCGCGGAGGAGTTCCAACAAGCGGCGCAACAGCAGGTTTACGCCCGCAATCGTGATGCCGCGCTGAGGTCGGCCCAGCGGGCGGCG
>JAHWKS010000247.1 GCA_019347795.1 Planctomycetota bacterium
CCACGTACGCGACGATCGCCGCCGGCTGCGAGAGCTCGAACGCACCGACGATGAGGGCGGCCCCGATGAGCGACGAGAGGGCGATGATCGCCCAATCCATCAACACCGCCGCGACGACGGCGCCGATCACGCCGCCCAGCACCAGCAACAGGAGCTGTCCTCCGTCGGCCACGGCCAACGGCTCGACCGCCGCGCCCGCCAGCCAGGCGCCGGCGAAGAATCCCGCGATCGCGAAGGCGACGCGGATGGCGACGATCGCCACCAGCGCGCCGAGCACCCCCGCCAGAACCGCGACGGCGACCTGCACCCAATCGGGCTGCTCGATCAAGTACATATCGGCCAACTGAAGGCCGAAGATGAACCCGGCGATCGCCACAAAGGCCCAATAGAGCGGACGTCCCGCCGCCAGCAGCACGAATCCGAGAACCGCGTTTACCAGTTGCATGATCTTGCTCCTCGTGACGCACGACTTGTGCTGCAAATCGCTTGCCAGAGTTACGCGAACTTGGCGCCGCGTGGTTCTCGTGGAGGCGCGTCGGCCGCTTACCACCCTTGTTGCTGCGGGTCTTTGAGCGGGATCGGCTCGCCGCCGCGGACGAGGAACAGCTCGTAGAATTGGTGATAGAAGTGGGCCTGGGCGAGCAAGATCAGGACCATCGCGGGATACATGCCGACGCAGCAGATCAGGGCGCCGAGGAGCGAGACCAGCGGCGAGGTGGCCATCAAGAACAGCGTCCCCAGCACGATCTCTTTCCAGGTCTTGGCGATGAAGCCCTTGATCCAGGCGAAGTCGAAGGCCATGCCGATATCCTGCGCCAGCCCCGCGCGGATGACCATCGGCGTGAACAGCACCGCCAGCGGGATCGTGATCAAGAGCATACCGGGAATGATGAGGAGGAACAGGCCAAGGACGAGTCCTTCCTCGCTTCCCGCCGGCGCGACCAGGGCCATCAGCATCATTGCCGCCATAAACATCCAGAAAAAGAGCGGCGTCATCAGGATGCTCAGAATCAACTGCACCAGAAACACCCAGACGCCGCGCACCAGGTACTCGGCGAAGCGGCTGAAGTCGAAGTCGGGATAGGTCCGCTGCGGATCGCGGTGCAGCGCCTCCACGATGGTGAACTGATACCCCGCCAGGATCAGCGGCCCGACGACGGGGATGAACGTCATGATCGTCCCGAACAGCAGGTTCACCGGCCACTGCTCGCTACCGAACGCATACGTCCACGCCCGCGCATACCGAAGCCGCCCCGCCCCCTCGCCCGGCTTCGGCGGCGGATAACCCCCGGACGGCGCCGAGTACGGATTAGGTTCGCCAAACGGAGACGCGGGATCGCTGGATTGCATGCTGACAATCGTTGGCCACGGAAGCAGGACAAAGGCATTTCCAAGCTACTTCGTCGCCGCGAATCAGGCAATGGACGCCACAGCGTGTTTTGGCGCCGCCGGGAAGCGGTTGCCCGCGAACGCCGCCGCCAAGCGTGCGACGAAGGCCGCGGCGCCGTCCCGGGGACGATGCACCGGATTCTCCGCCACGGCCTCGAAGACGATCCGGGCCTCGGCGGGGGACAAGCCGGGCAGATCGTCGCCGCCATGGTATAACTCGCGTCCTTCGGCCGCGGTTATGCCGGTTCTGAGAAACAGAAAGCTGGCGGCAAGCGAGTATACGTCCCGCGTCTCGTGGAACCGGCGTTGTCGCGTTTCGGGAGGCGCAAAATTGGGCGTGTGATGACCGGTTTCGTTTCCCGAGGTCAGCGAGACGAACTTCGCCAGACTGAAATCGGTGAGCCGCGCGCATGCCGGCGGCGAGTCGAAGATTAAGACATTCTTCGGCTTGATGTCCCGGTGGTGCAGTCCTAACGAATGCATGTAATCGAGAGCAGCGGCGACGTCCGCGAAGTACTTCAGCAGCATGGCGTCGTCGATCGCCCCGTCGTTCCACCGATTTTCCAAATCATCGTCGCCCAACAGCCAAACCGTCGCCACGTAAGTTTGCCGGCGGCCCCGCTCGCCGACATGGATGTGCAGCTCGCGGATGATTCCCGCGAGATAGCACAAGCCGGGATGCGCTTTTATTACGCGCAGCGTCTCCAGTTCGCGCGAAACCACGTTTCCGTGCTGGGCGTCCTCCAAGGGGAACTTGTAAACCTTTACGGCCCGGATACAACCATCTAGTAAAGCCGAATGCACTCTGCCAAAGCTTCCCTCCCCGACGAGCGGGCCGAAGACGACGCCCTGGCGTTCGAACGCCGTACGAACGTCGTCGGGCATGGCCATGGATCCCTCGCCTTCAAGAGTGGGCGCGGGCGGCGGCCCGCCCGCGCCATGGCGTTCGACGCCGTTAGTGGAATCCCTTGGCCGACCAGTTCCGAAGCCGCAGCAACATTCGCTTGGCGGCTACGTACTGCATCGGGGTCCAGTCCGGCAGGTCCTCCTTGAGGGCCGCCAACATGCGATCCAGCACACCGATCACTTCGGAGGGCGAAACGGATGCGCCTTGCCAATAGGCGACGCAAAGGGCGTCCAGCATGTGAGCGTCATCGGCCAAGGGAGAAGCGAAAACCTTCTCGGGCTCCGGCCACGCCACCGCGCCGCCGGAGGAAAAATCGGTCAAACTGGCGCCTCGCGCCCGGGCCGCGCTCCACTCCTCCGCCTTTGATTGCGGCGGATGGTTACGGCGGCGGGCCGTTTCGCCCTCCCACAGGGAGCGAAGCGTCCAATAGGTCTCGGCCCGCAACCGGCGGTTGCGCAGGTGCAAGGCGTAGACGTTTTGCTGATCGAGAGCGTAAGCGCCCTCAACCGTGTACGGGCGGATCTCCTGACCCGCGGCGGCCGCGGAAACGAAAGTCAGGAGCACGGCCGCGAGAAACAGCGTGCAGCGTGACACCATAGTTGCGTGGTCCTTTCGAAGACGTAATGCTAATGACACTTCCGGCGGGTCAATCCAAGACCCGGCGGAACCGGGAGGCGGCCGACCTCGCCCAATTGTTATTGGCACTCGCTCCAGAAAATTGCCGTCCGGCGACCGTTATGCCCGGACGAAGTTCGGACGCCGTTCGGACGACGCTGGACGCAGGCGGACGGTTTTCCGGACGCCTCGCCAGCACGAAGAACGGCTTTGGACAATCCAAGGAATGTTGCGCGCGGGATACCTCCAAAGCGGGGGTGTAATCAAGCCATGAGCGAGCGTTTACCTCTTAATGCAGCATTTTTGGAGTGGATTCCGGCGGCGATGGACAGAATCCGGAAGCGGGAGAAATGCAAGCAAAAGGAGTTGGAACGACGCGGCGCAGTTCTGCTAGCCCCGCATTTTCCGGGGGCAACGTTTAGCAACTTTAGACAGCGGCGATCGGAATGGAGTAACGGGACGGTGCCGAAAGAGGCCCTCCTGCAAACATGTTTCCTGCTGACGAAGTGGGGCGAAGCTCCACTTGACCACTTGCCGTCAGAAACCCGCGACGTCGTCGCGGACGCTCTGGATGCGATTTGTGATTCTTCGGACGACTCCGGCGGACGCTATCCCATTGGGGGAATGCGACTGACCGGCGATGGCAGGTGTTTCGGGCGCGAGGAGCAACAACTTCAGTTGACGGACGCCTGGCGCGACCCGCGCGTATTCTGTGTCGTGGTCGACGGCATTGGCGGCATCGGGAAGACGACGTTAGTCCACGATTGGCTCGTTAGTCTCTCGCTGAATCCCGGAAATCAGACGGCGCGCATTTTTGTGTGGCAATTCTCCGAGGGTGCGTCCGACGACGGCGGCCCCGCTTCCGCCGCAAGTTTTTTCGATGAGGCGCTGCGGTACTTCGACTATGAGAATCCGGCGAGGCTTTCCAAGCTGAGTGAGAAATCGCGCGAATTGCTGGAGCGTGTGCGGCGGTTTCGGACGTTGTTCGTCTTGGACGGTCTAGAGACGCTGGAACAGCCTCGTCCCCTATCCGGAAAAAGCGAGCTTCGCGAACCGGCCCTGGCGGCGTTCATTGAGGGTCTGGCGAGCGCGAACTCGAACGGCCTGTGCGTGATCACGACGCGTGAGCCGTTGATCGATTTCGTGAAATACGAACACCACAAAGCGGCTTTGTCCCTTCCGCTGGATCGCCTGGGCGTTGACGCCGGAAGGGATATGCTGAAGTCGGAAATAGGGTTGCAAGGTGATCCGGACGCATTTTGTGAAGCTACTGAAGCCTGCAACGGTCATCCGCTCGTGCTCCGATTGCTGGGAGTGACGCTTAAGGAGTGCCATCGCGGCCGAATTGAGTCTTGGCAGCTTCCCTTTGGCGCCCAGCAATGGCCTCTTGAGATTGCCATCTCGCAATTTGATCAGCTCGTTCACTACTATGAGTCGAAGCTAAAGCACAAACTGGCGCACGTTGTCTTACGCCTTCAGGGCTTCTTTCGCGGGCCCGCCAGCTTGGATGCCCTGACCACGTTGAGCCAAGATGTGGCGGTCGCTCAAGTTCCCGGATGGGAGCGGCCCGTTTCTCGTCAGGAATTGGAGGCAGAGCTTACTAAGCTCTCTGCACAGGGCTTGTTAGTGAAATGTCGCACCGGCAACGAGATTACCTATGATGCGCACGCGTTCGTGAGGAGCTTTTACTCCCGCCAACTCCGACAAAACCAATCGGTTTGGCGCCGGGGACACAAGCTCCTTTTTGACTTTTACCGAATTGCGGCCGAAAGTGCGGAGACGATCGATCCCGTCCTAACTGGCCGGCTCTTCGTCGAGGCAACCTTTCACGGCTGTGGCGCCGGATGGCATAAGGACGCGGCGGCGATTTATTGGAACAACATCGCCGGTCGCGAGGAGTCGTTTCGGGCGAGGCCCGCAGGCGACTCATTTCCTCGCTTCTTGGACTGCCTCTCGCACTTCTTCGAGAAGCCTTGGGACGTTTTATCGCAAGAGGCTGAACCCGGACAGCAACTCCCGCCAGAGCGGGAGGCCCTCATCCTTGAGGACGCCGGTCACTACCTGTTCCTGACGGGCCAGTTGGAGGCGGCGCTGGCGGCGCTTGAGAAAGGGATAAAAATCCGCGATCAGCAAATAACGGAATTGGGCCCTGCTTCCGAGGAGACGGCCGATCTTCGCGGCGCCGCAAAGCACTCCCGCATCGTCCGCGAGCTTTTCATCGCAAAGGACAACCTCGTCGAGGCGGAGAAATGGGCCCGCAAGGCATTGAGCTATTCGCCCCGGAGGGATCCTGTGGCGGAACACGCGGCGTTGGGGCAGGTGCTGCACTACCTGGGCCGCAATGGCGAGGCGAAGAAAGCATTCGATGAGGCGAAAACGACACATCGCGATTTCCTCGATTCCTTTGCCGGCTATTGGCATTGCGAGTTTCAACTTGCACGCTTTGACGCGGTCTTAAGCAAACGCGGATTTCTTCAAGCGGCGAAAGCATTCGCCGTATTGAGAAAGATTTACAATCACGGCGACGAGATGCTCAAGGTCGCGGAAGGTAAGTACACCATCGAAGAGGCGCTGGCGAAATTGGTGCAAGGCCAGGCTCTGGCGCGACAGGTCGCGCTTGGGCGGGAGGACCCATCGATTCGGGAGCGCACGGCGAAGCTGCTGGACGAGGCGTACGATCAACTGCGGCTGGCCCGCCAGCAGCACCATTTTGCAGTGGGCCTACTAGCATGTGCGGAGGCTTTCACTCGCATCGGGCGAGCAGATCGGGCCGAGACGCGCCTCAAAGAGGCGTTGCAGGTCGCCCGCCTGTACGGCATGCATCGTTATGCCGCCCAGGCTCAACGCCGCCTGGACCAGCTACCTTCGTACGCGTTCTCACCGGCGGCGAGCGGAAACGGCCGTCCTTCCCGCATTCGTACGAGTGGGGCCGCCGTCGACGAAGCGTCCACCATTCGCGACTCGTGAGCCTACCCGCTACCGCCACGCCGGCGGCGTACGTTTGATCTCCGCCGTCGTTGGTCGGGGGCGCTTCGGGCCGATCGCGAGGCCCAGCCAGCCGTCGCGGATCACCAGTTGCGTCACTTCGGCGCCTTTCAGTTGCGGGGCGGTGACCACCTTCTCCGGCGTTAAGATCAGCTCGCGGCGTTCGGTGAAGACTTTGGCGAAGATCGCCCGCAGGGCCAATTGATCGCGAAGCCGGAGGTGATCGCCGGTCAGCTCGATGTGCCCGTCGCGGACCATGCGGGCCGAGAGGCCGTCGGAGACGCCGCGATAGTACGCCCGCGACATCACATTCCGCCAGCGGCGATGGTCCGTCTCCAACTCCGCCAGGCGGATGGTCACGCGAGCCAGCCCGTCCAGCAGGTCCACGCGGAGAGGCTCTTCGTCGGCGAAGCGGACCACGATGTCTGCGGGCAGATCGTCGGGAACCTGCACGTCGTCGGCGCCGAACACCGCCGCCACGTCGTGGAACAGCGTAGGCAGGTCGGACTCCCGCCGGGCGAGCGGAAGTCGGTTGAGCGCATTGTTGACCGCCGACTCATGGAGCTGCACGCTCACGAGGCTGTCGGCCGGGGCCTGGGGCCGCGGCGTGTGGGCGCCGAGCTGCATGTCTCCGGCCAGCCGGTACCGGCCGATCAGCCGCGAGTCGGTGGTCTGGAGGTCGATCGGCGCCGCCGTCAGGGCGAGCCGGGTCAGCGGCGTTCCCACCCTGCCGGCAAGCCGGTTCTCCCATTCGCCGCGAAGCTTCTCCGCCTCCTCATCCAGCTTCTCCGCAACGCGGCGGGCGACCTTGTGCTCCGCCTCTCGCCGCGACGCCAGACGCGCGTCGGCGTGTCCTTGCCGGGCGAGGACCTGGGCCACCAGGTTCACCAGCGGCACCCGGTCGTAGTCGGTCGAGACGTCCCGCAAGCGGTCGTTCACCCGCGCGTCGGCCACGGCGGGCGCCATTACGATGCGATCGCCGTCAAAGACGATCTCCTTCTGGGCCTCAAACACCGCCTGCCCCCGGCTATGGAACACGGCGCCGCTCTTGGCGGAGCGCGTCTGGTTGACCGACTGGCCGGTTACGCCCATGACGACGCGCATCCGCTGCGAATCGGGAACGACGCGGAAAGAAACTTTGGTTGTGGTGTGGCTTTCGCCGCGGACCATGGCGCCGACAATTACCGCGCGCCGACGAAGGGCGCCACTACCTCGCGCGGGACTCGCATCGGCCGCCCGCTCGCGCGGTCGAGCATCGCCCAGAATGTCCGGGCGCGAACGCATATTCTTCCGTCCGGCCCGGTGAACTCGACGAATCGGTCGAACCGCGCCCCCTTCGGCGCTTGGCCGACCCACGTCCGGGCGGTGACCCGGTCACCTTCGCGTGCCGGCCGCAGATAGTCGATCTCGTGCCGGACCACGACCCAGAAATACGCATCCCGGTGCGCCGGGTCGGCGGCAGCCTCCCAGTGCGCGACGGCCATCTGCTGGATCCACTGCA
>JAHWKS010000248.1 GCA_019347795.1 Planctomycetota bacterium
TACATCCCTCGCGACAACACCAAACGAACGCAAACTGGTTTCCGCGTCAGGAGACGGAACAGTGCGGGTTTGGGACTTGCACAGTGAAGTTGAGGAGTTCGCATTGATTCCTGGCGAAGCTTGGATCAATGCCGTAGCTGTTACCGTGGACGGCAAATTTGCGATTGCCGCCGGACGGCAAGGCGTTATCCGGTTTTGGGACCTTAGGACCGGCGAGGAGTGCTATACGTTAGATGCGCCGTCAGAGGTAACGACCTTGGTGGCAACTCCGGACGGTCAAAACCTCCTTGCTGGCCTACAGGATGGAAGGCTTTGTTCGTGGAATTTGACCAATTGGAAGTTAGCAGCGATGACTGAGGGTCATCATGGACGGCCGGTGACCTGCGCGACTGCGGCTCCCCGGCATAATGCCGCCTTTTCAGCCTCTTCTGATCGGCGAGTCAAGGTATGGAACATTGAAACCCTCACAGAGGAAAGTACGTTGTTGGGACACAATAGTTCAGTCACTTCGCTTGCTGCATGCCGGCAAACTGACTGGCTGGTATCAGGTTCTCTTGACGATGCATTGAAGGTGTGGGACTTTTCGAGACAACGTTTCGATACGTCACTAGAAGAGTACGGTGGAGTGACGTGCCTTGCTGCAACTTCCTCAGATGACCTGATAGTTGCTGCCTCCGACAGTGGGGTGGCCAACATTTGGAGCTTGAGCCGATGGAGTTCTGTGTGTCAGTTGACGGGGCATAAAGGACGAGTTAATGCAATAGCAGTCACGGAGGATTGTGGCCGGCTCATTTCAGCTTCGGATGATGAAACATTAGCTGTTTGGTCTTTGGCGGCTGGGAGAAGGGAGACAGTATTCGAAGGACACGACCACCGGGTTACTGCTGTTTCGGTGAGCCTCGACTCCCGGTTGGTGATCTCTGGTGGGTTCGATGGAGTGATCGCAGTTTGGGGCTTGGACAATGGTCGCGAGAATTATTCGCTAATGGAATCAGGCGATAGTGTTGTCCGCATTGTTTTAACCCTCGATGGGACGACGGCAGTGGTTGCCAGTTCCGATGGTACTGTGTTTGCATTCGAGGTAAGAACCGGAGTTGTTAAGTGGAAGAGGGAGGTTTGCGATTTCTTTTTACGCTGCGTCGCTACCGGCGTTAATTCATCGCGATTGTTTGTAGGTGCCTCGGATGGAATTGTAAGAGTCTTGGATATTTACACTGGCGAATGTATTAACTCAATTCGGGCCTTTGACGATCCGGTTTTGTGCCTGGAGTGCATCGCAGGTGGCAGCATCCTGGCCGCGGGCAGCGAAAATGGGTTGGTAAAAGTTTGGGAGGCGATGGAAATGCGAGAACGTCACGCGTTCCACACCGGTTATGAGATGACGCACACCAGCTTTGATGCAAGCGCGGAGCACCTTTATTCACTGGCTCGCCGCGGTCCGTTACAAGCCTGGAGAATTCACGATGGCCAATGCGTCGGCCGTTTCGATGCTGAGGCAGACTTTACGACAATTAGAGTGTTGCCGACGTGTGAATCGGTACTGGCAGGTGATGCGCTTGGCCGATTACATTTGCTACGGCTTGAAGTCGGCACTGGTCACTATGGTACAACACGCTGAAGATCACCCGCGCAAGCGCAGGTGTTCGTAAGCGGCCATCAGCACCATGCGGTGTTGGGCGGGGATCTGGTGGGGTGGTTCGGGCGGTCATCAGTGAGGAAGAGGGGCGGGCAATTCGTGCTGAAACGCTCCGACTGGCGGTTCCTGCGGACGCCCTCCCTCCCCTCCGTCAAAGCGCGCTCGTCGTCGATGCCAAGGCAGAGCAATCGGGGAAAGCCGTTGGGGACATCCTCCGCGCCGCCTTCGTCGACTCTCCCAAGTCAGTGGAAGCCCGGCTCGGACCAAGTGCCCCCCTGCAACTCCTGGCAGCGCTCCCCGTAGGCCAGCGGCTGCTGGGGGCGAAGCCGGAGTGCAGGGGGCAGCTGCATCTCGCCGCTAACATCAACTCCCCGGAGGGCAGCACAGTCGCGATGCGCCTCGGGGACGCGGTTTACTCGATTGCATGGAAGGACAGCGTGACGCTCGCCCAGGAGATCACCGTCACAGGCTTGTCGCTCACAGTGAAACAGGCCACGGTCGATGCGAAACTCTCAGGTGCCACATTCAAGGGCTCGCTCACGGGAGAGGTCGAGGCGAAACGGCTCGTTGTTGGCGAGTATGTGCTGGAACCGGTGAAAATCCGGATCGCCGCCGCAAATGTGGATTCGCAGCAGCCCGAGCAACTCAGCCTGTGTCTGGACGTCTCGGGCAAGCGGATCTTGCCCGATGGCCCACCTGCGGACCTTAACATCAAGGGTTTTCGTGTGAAGCTCGGATCGGGGACGACTGCCGAACAGGCGAAGAAGAAACTGATCAAGGCGCTGGTCGACGCCCTTCTGCTGGCTCCCGACGAGTGCTGAACGTGTACACCCGGATTCCTAGGAGCTTCGAAGGCACATGACTCCGACTGAGAAGAAAGACGCCGCTGTCCGGCAGTTGCTCGAAACGGCGTTCACGTCCATGACGGCGGCGGACGCAAAAGCCAAGCTCGCGAAAGACAAGGCCGAGAGCGTTGCGGCCCTAGAAAGAGAACTTCTGGCGGCCAAGGCGGCCAATGCCAAGGCAGCGGCCGAAAATAAGAAACACGAGGACCGAACGCCGGAAATCCAGACCAGACGGGACGTGGCGAAGAATGACGAACTGGCGGCGAAGAAAGCTGCGGACGCTGCTGCGGTGGCCGCATCGGAGGCGAAGCAGGCGCTCGTAGCGGCCCTGGCGCCAACCGGCTGGACGGCGAAAAACTCTATCGCCGTCGGCTTCTTCGGAGTCGCTCTGGGCGTCCTGACGTCGCTGACGACGACGACCGGGATCACCGCCACCGTCGTCGGCTTGCTGTTCACCTTCTTTGGCGTTTCGCTGCTGAGCTGGTTTCAGCGCGACAAGGTGTCCCTGGACGATCGAGCAGCGATCGCGGGGACGACTGGCGCCGTCGGAATCGGCCTCCTGATCGGCCTGTTTCTGGGTTTCGGATGTCGATCCGCTGAGGAGATGTGGATCCGGCCACATCTGATTGAGGTCGCTGAGCGACCCGCAAAGCAAGCCCGCGATGACATCAAGGCCAAAATCGATTCGCAACTGAAGGACTTGAAGCAGATCCTGTCCGACATACAGCCAAAGGAGCCTCCGCCGGACAGGTGGAAAGAGGTCGCCGAAAGCCTGAAACGACTGGAGGCGTTGTCCGAACGCTTGACGAATCCTGCCACATCGCCGACGGTGAGCTCAGGGCTGACGACGACTCCAGTGTCGACGGCTGGCGTACCTCTGCAACCGCGATACGTCTTCATCACGCAAGACAACAAACAACCACAGACGCAGGCCGCCGCCAAGGCCGCAGAAACGGTCTTGAAGTGGGACAAGAATCCCGAAAACACGTCCGCGGTCAAGCTCGTGCCGGAACAGCAGAAAGCCCTTGAAGAATTCAAACAGGCCCTGGTGTACAGGCGGAATCCCTCGCCCGAGACGGTCGAAATTCTGGGCGAGTTGCTTTACCGCGACGGGCCGAGCCCGGTTGATGACGAATCCGCAAAAACACTGAAGAAACTCGTGCGGAAAAACTAGGTCGTTATCCCGGCTTCTCCCATCGTGAGTACCGCCCAAATGCAGCCATTTCGGCCATAGCCGCAAGGCGTACAGCGAAGCCACCCGCACGCAGACGACCGAGGACTTCTTTCGCTGCTTGGAGAACGCCTTCGCCCATTTCGGTGGGGCTCCCCAAACGCTCGTTATCGACAACTTAAAGGCGGCGGTGGCGCACCCCGACTGGTTCGATCCTGAGCTGACGCCCAAGGTGCAATCGTTCTGCCGGCACTACGGCACGGTCATTCTGCCAACCAAGCCCCGCACGCCGCGCCACAAGGGAAAGATCGAGTCGGGCGTGAAGTACGTCAAGAACAACGCTCTCAAAGGCCGCACGTTTGCGGGCCTGGAATTGCAGAATCAATTCTTGCTGCGCTGGGAAGAGAACGTCGCCGACCGGCGCATTCACGGCACGACCAAGCGGCAGGTCGGCAAGGTCTTTGAAGAGGCGGAGCGTGCGACGCTGTTGCCGTTGCCGCGCGAGCGCTTCCCGCACTTCCACGAGGCGCGGCGGAAGGTGAATCGCGACGGCCACGTGGAGGTGGCTAAGGCATATTACTCGGCGCCGACGGAGTATCTCGGGCGGGAAGTGTGGGCGCGGTGGGACGCCCGCCTGGTGCGGATCTTCAATCAGCGGTTCGAGCAGATCGCCATTCACGTACGCCATGAGCCAGGGCGGTTCAGCACCCAAGCCGCGCATGTGGCGAAGGAGAAGATCAGCGGCGTGGAGCGCGGCGCCGCCTGGCTCTTGAACAAGGTCAGCGCGGTCGGCCCGCACACCAGCCGTTGGGCCGAGGCGATGCTCAACGCCCGCGGCATTGAAGGGACTCGCGTGCTGCAAGGGCTGCTCGGTCTGACCAAGAAGCACGCGAGCGAGGCCCTGGAAAACGCCTGCGAAATCGCCCTCTCCCACGGCTGCTTTCGGCTCCGCACAATTCGCCAACTGCTGAGTCGCCAAGCCCAGAAGCAACAGCCGCTTCCCTTTCTGGACGAGCATCCCATCATTCGCCCGCTGGACGACTACGCGGCGGTGGTGGCCCAGGCGATCCGTCGCCAGGAAGATCGCTCATCCATGAGCGAAGGTTTTTTTCAGGCATGACAGGACAGAACCAATCATCGGATCGGCGCACGAAAAGAGCCGCAACTCGCCCGAATCGGCGCGCTGCGGCTCGACGGACTTGGCTCCGCCCAGGTCCGGCTATCCCTTGTCGGGTTGCGCCTCCGCAGAGCCCGACTCCGTTTCACCGGACGCTTCCAGCGTAGTTCGTTCCTCTTCCCTTCACCACTCTCCCCAGGAGAAATCTCACGATGAATGATCGACTGCTGACCATGCTGAAAAAGCTCCGTCTCTCGGGCCTGGCCCAGACGCTGGAGGTGCGCCTGCAGGAGGCGGCCGGACACCAGCTCAGCCACGCCGAGTTCCTGGAGTTGATCCTGCAGGATGAGCTGCTCGTACGCAATGAGCGGCTGATCGGTCGCCGCGTGAAGTCGGCTGCCTTCCGCGAATTGAAGCCGCTGGATGACTTCGACTGGTCGTTCAACCCGTCGATCAATCGCAAGCAGGTTTACGACGGAAGACGCTGTCATTCCACGAGCCGATCCGCTGGCGGCATGTCTCGTGGGGCCGCCAATCGCCCGACCGGGAGATCAAGGAGCCGTGCCCCTGGGGCTGGCTCTATTACCGCCGCGTCAAAACAGGAAAAGCATTCTGGCGACCGATGAACCGGACCGTGCGGCTGCACTTGAAGAGCATTCGCCCCGAGTGCCCCGACCCCGACGCTCTGGTCTTCCAAGGCGGCGGGACCCGGCCGAACAACCGGTTCCGGACACTATGCGACTTGGCCGGCGTCGCTCCGAAGAGGAGCATCGAGTCGGGTGAAGAGCGTCCCTGGGTGCTCAAGGACCTCCGGAAGACGTGCGCGACGTATTATGACGAGCACGTGCCAGAATCGTCTGTCGAGATCCTCGGCCACTCGGCTGGCGGGATTACGTATCGCCACTACGCCCACCTGCCGCAGCGGAGGTACTTCGTTACGATCGATTCGAGTGTTGTCGGCATCGTTGGTCTCCAACGCCGCCGGCTACGTCTCCGTTCTTCGCTCCCTACCGATCGGCAGCGCAGTTTGTGCCTCCTGCCGTGCCAAGAGTGTTGAAAAGCTTGCCCGGAGAGTGGCGGGCATTCCTGAACTGAGGATAATGGGCGACGCAGTCCTGTGCGCGGCAAAATTCCACGCTCAGGACGCCCTCGGTCACGCCCGCCTGAGCAGTCTTGGGATTGCCGCTTTGCGTTCAACCGTGGTCCTCTGTAAGCTTAAGCGCGATGGAGCGTTCCCCTCCAAAGGAGCCTCAAGAACAGTCAGCCTTTGTGACGGAGCCCGATTCCGTTGTTGGATCGGATTCCAGATTTTTGGTCCTATGAGCCAATCTATCTCCGGCCGCGAGGTGATCAAGGCTGCGGGTGGCCTGCTTTGGCGGGAAAGCGCCCACGGTACCCAGTTGGCAGTAATCCATCGGGGCCGCTACGGAGATTGGACACTCCCCAAGGGAAAGCTCGGGGACGGCGAGACATGGGAAGTGGCGGCGTTGCGCGAAGTCCGCGAGGAAACCGGTTGTGAGGCCAGCTTGAGCACATTTGCCGGGACGATCTCCTATTTGGCCAAGGGCACCCCGAAGATTGTGTTGTTCTGGAACATGGGGGTGACGCGAGAAGGAAACTTCGAGCCTTCTGAAGAAGTCGCGGAAATCGAATGGCTTTCTGTCGCAGAGGCGCTCCAGCGGCTCGATCACGAGGACGAAAGGAATCTGCTCCAGGCAGTCAGTCACTTACGACTTAGATCGAAACCCGAATCGGCCCCGGTCCGCCAAACCTGGCGGAAATGGCTAGGGAGGGTTGCGACGGGCGTCAGGTCGGTATTCGGACCGCACGATCGAAACCGGCTCGTCTCCGCTATCCAAATTTACCGTGTTGAGTTTGGCCAACTACGTGCCGTTTGCGCAAACGCCGGCGTAAAAAATTTTACCTGGGCTGGCTCCGTCGAGGCCCTGATCAAGGCCGCAGAACAGGCGCTGCGGGATGGGGATGACCAGCGCAGTTGGGAGTGTCTGCACGCCGCCGAGCGGATGGAGCTGTTTGGATTGGCGGCTTTGTCGCAGGCCGGAGATCCGCTGCCCTTGCGAATCCGAGCGCAGGTCCTGTGGCAGGAAGCAAGCAAACTGACTAGCTGGCGCCGGGCGGTCGTGGAGAAGCTCCTAGCCACCGACGGCATATTAAGGCCCCAACTGGAGGTGCACGAAATCATTGCAGCCGCCAATATCCTGCAGGAGCACTTTTCCAACGTCTACCGCCGCTTGCGAGAACTCATCCGTCAGTTCGCCATTCAGGCGGCAGCGGGGCTACTGGCTTTAGTCGCTCTGCTGCTGACATTCCTCTGGTCCTCGTCGCTTCCTGCCGCTCAGGCAGCAACCGAGGGCCCGCTGTTCATCTCGCGGGTCCTGCTCCTGGGTGTGTTGGGTGCGACCCTGAGCGTGCTTCTTTCCTTGCGATCCGACTGGTCCGGGACACAGATCCCCACGCTGCTAGGTAGCCGTTGGGTCAACTTGACCCGGCTGTTGGTAGGGGCACTTTCGGCCCTCACCGCCTACCTGTTCCTCAATTCCGGGTTGCTGCGGCAAGGGGAACTGACGCCAGCTCTGATTATGGCGGCGGCATTAGCGTCCGGTTTCA
>JAHWKS010000249.1 GCA_019347795.1 Planctomycetota bacterium
CTTCCCTTGTCGCGCATCGCGGAGTATTTTGCAAAATCAGGCATCGCGGCCTCCCAGGCGCTCAGGGATAGGATAGACTCGCTCGCACACCTCCATTATACCGCCTCCGAGGTTGGCGGGGACTTCGAGATGAGCAACTCGAAAGCCGTGGCGAACCAGGAGTTCCTTCAGCCGAGCATTAATGATGCTCGCCCCGAAAAACATGACCTCAGCGTGTCCGAATGCTTTCGCGAGGTGAAACGCTTTTCGGCGAAACTGGAGAAACGTGGGTAGTCCGCCGCCGGGATCCGAGATTGCGATGATGCCGCAGCGAAGAACCTCCGCGGTGATCTGAATTGCGGCGATCCCCTGTTCGCCTCCGTGCGTGTCGAGATCGACGGCAATCATTTTGCCCCGTTCGAGCGCCTCAAACGCCTCGGTTGATACGTTCAGGGAACGTAAGGCGCGTTCCTGTTCGGCTGTCATGGATCTCGTTAACGCTATTTAACCGGAGGGTTATGTCACAGGAAACTCTGCTGTCGTAGCGTGGTAAGTATAGGGAGTTGCCGGTACGCCTGACACGCCTCATTGGTCCGTCCATTCCGATTCGCTGTGGATTCATTACGCCCCCCTCCGACGCCGCTGTTGGAGCGCTGGCTTTTAGCCGCGGTCGTCCTGCTGGGCTTGGCAATTCGCTGCGCGTGGCTGGAGCGGCTGGCGGTGGAGCATTTTGATGAAGGCGTGTATGCCTCGAATCTTTGGTTCGGCGCCGAGGAGGGCTTCGCCTATCCGCTGCGTCACTTGTATGCGCCGCCGCTGGTTCCGGCGGTGGCGGAGTGGTCGCTGATTTTGAGCGGCCTCGCGCCCGCCGCGCCGCTCTGGGCGGGGGTCATCGCCGGCGTGATGCTGATTCCCAGCCTGTGGTGGATCGGCCGGCAGTGGTTCGGCGCCACGGCCGGCCTGTCGGCCGCGGCGCTGGCGGCGTTGAGCGATGTTCACGCGATGTTCTCGCGCACGATTCTCACGGACCCCTGGCTCGTGCTCTGGCTGGCGTGGGCGGTGTACTTCCTCGAGCGTGCTCTGCGCGCGAGACGGACAATCGACATTGTCGCTGCGGGACTGCTGACGGGAGTTGCCTGGTGGACCAAGTACAACGGCTGGCTGCCGCTGGCCTTCGGGCTTGCCGGGTTGTTTTTGTTCTCCGTGACGCGCCGCCCCGGATGGCGGGATCTCGGCCGCGCTTCGGCCGCCTGGGCGGCAGTCGCGGCGATCGCGTGCGTGGTGTGGGCGCCGGTTCCCCTGGCGCTCGGCGAGCACGGCGGCTACGCGGCCGTCGCCGCCAATCACCGCCGCTACATCGTGGGACTGACGGGTTGGTGGGACTCGCTCGCTCAGCAGGCGGCGAACCTCAGGTCCCTCGATTCGTGGTTGTCGGTGATCGCGGCTCCGGCGGCTGTCGCCGGCGTCGTGATGCTGACGTCGCAGTCCGGCGCCAGGCGACGCGCTGCGCTGACTGCTGCCTGCGTCGCCGCGCCGCTGATCGCCCTCTCCGCCGGATTCGGATCGATCACCGCGCTTGCGCTCCTGACGGCGGTGGTGCTCGTTGTGCACTTTGCGAGTTCGTCCCGAGTCGGCAACGAAGCAACCGACGCACGCAGCCATGCAGCGGCGATGCTGCTCGGCTGGTTCGCTTTCCTCTCGCTCGCCACGCCGATGTACACGCCCTACGTGCGGCTCACGCTCCCCTGGTTGGCGGCCGCCTGGCTCAGCGCCGGCTGGGCGATCAGCGAAATCGCATCGCGGCTGCATAGCGCCGACATTCCGGAGAGCAGCGCCTCTTGGAGGTGGCGACGGCTCCTCGTCGCCGGCCTTCTGGCGGCGACGCTGGCGGGGTTCGCCGGCGCCGCGCTCCGAGGCGCGCCCTGGCTGCAGCGTCCCATCCCGGCATGGGAAGACCGCTCCACCTTGGCTGCCGCCGTGGACAGACTGATCGAAGCCGCCCACGAAAACGCCGCGCAGAGCACATCCGAAGCTCCCACCTTAGTGTTCTACGTCTACGGCGAGCCGGCCGTCTTCTATCACCTCAACGCCTCCGGCCGCCGCGACGCCCTGACCACATCGCACCTCAACCTCACAATGCCGCCGAACGACGCGGTCCCGGTCTTCCTGATCGTCGGCCCCCACTCGGAAGACGATCCGGCATTCGCCCAGCAGTGGGCGGAGCAGGGCCAGGCGTGGCCGGTGGTCGCGGAGCAGTTGTTCGCGCCCAGCGATGTCATGCGGCTCGACCATGTCGATCCGCGGTCGCAAGAGGAGATTGCACGGTTTCGGCTGCGGATGTACCGGATGCAATAGCCCGTCAGCACGTCATCGTCGACCTGAGAGTGAACTACGTCGAACGATTCGTCATCGACGCCGTCCACACGGTCCAGCGCGTCGAGCACGACTATTCGAATCTAGGTCAATCGGGCGCCGGCGCTTTCCAAAAAAACGCAGTTGCTACGCCGTCACGATCTTCGTGTACGCCTCGCCTTCGTTCAGGGTGGGGCGTTCGGGGCGGCCTTTGTGGCGGTAGATGAGTTGCATGTGGTCGATGCCCAAGAGGTGCAGCACCGTGGCGTGGAGGTCGTGGACGTGGAGGCGGTCTTGCACCGCGTGCAGGCCGACCTCGTCGGTGCTGCCGATCGTCTGGCCTCCCTTTACGCCGCCGCCGGCCATCCACATCGTGAAGCCGCTGGGGTTGTGATCGCGGCCGTCCCCTTTCTCGCTCATCGGCGTGCGGCCGAACTCGCCGCCCCAGATCACGAGCGTCTCGTCCAACAGGCCGCGGCGCTTGAGGTCTTTCAAGAGGCCCGCGACGGGGAGGTCCATCTCGCGGCACATCTGGGTGTGATTGCCCTCAATGCCGGAGTGCGCATCCCACTTGCTCCCGGCGCCGTGATAGAGCTGGACGAATCGCACGCCTTGCTCGACCAGCCACCGGGCCAGGAGGCAATTGCGGCCGAAGACCTCTGTCTCCTTCTGGTCCATGCCGTAAAGCCGCTTGGTGGCTTCCGTCTCCTGCGAGAGATCGACCGCCTCCGGGGCATGGGCCTGCATGCGGAACGCCAGCTCATAGCTGCGCAGGCGGGCGTCCAGTTCGGTTTGCTCGGACCGCGTCAGGGCGTGATTACGGTTGAGCTGGTTGAGGAAGTCGAGCTTCCCGAGCTGCTGCGCCTCGGTCACGCCCTCGGGCGGATGGAGGAACTTGATCGGCTCCGGCCCGTTGTGCAGCCGGGTCCCCTGATGCGCCGCCGGCATGAAGCCCGTCCCCCAGTTCCGCGGGCCATTCACGGGAATGCCGTGGTTGTCCAGCAGCACCACGAAGGCCGGGAGGTTCTGGTTCTCGGTTCCCAGGCCGTAAGAGACCCACGCCCCCAGCGACGGCCGGCCGGCGATGGGCGTCCCCGTGTTCATCTGGCAGACGCCGCCGGAGTGATTAATGCCGTTGGTCCAGCAGGAGCGGATCACGGCGATGTCGTCGGCGCACGTGGCGATGTGCGGGATCCAGTCGCTCATCCACAGCCCGCCGTCGCCGTACTGCTTCCACTTCCGCTTCGAGGCAAGCAAGGGGGAGTTGTATTCTCCCATCGCCGTGACCACCTTCTTGAAGCTGCTGGGAATCGGCTGCCCCGCGAGGCGGTTCAACTCCGGCTTGGGATCGAACAGGTCGATGTGGCTCGGCCCCCCTTCCATGAACAGAAAGATGACGTTCTTAGCGGTCGGGCGATGATGCGTCGGCTTGGGCGCCATCGGATCGTTGGCTCGCTCCAATGTCGCCGCCGGGGACTGCTCGCCCAACAGGTACGACAGCGCCAGCGCGCCGAAGCCGGCGCCGCCGCTCAAGAGCATTTCACGTCGTGTGGAGAGCGAAGGGTGGCGGGGCGTTTGCATGATTCGACAATGGGAGAAGGAAAAACACGGCCCGGCAAGGGAGGCGCGAAGAAAGCCCGAGCGGAAGGAATGGTCGCGATTATATCACAAGTCGCGCCCGGCTGACAGAAACGCTCGGAAAAGAAGAAAAGAAGCCGGCGCCAGGCGCAAAAAAAGAACCCTCCGCAGGTGGGGCAGGAACCTACGGAGGGCCGATGAGCCGAGGTAAACCTCGACCCACACTTCGCGTTATAGATCAAGCGTCAAGCCGCGGCAAGACCTGGAGCGGAAAGCTTCCTCTGCTTGCCCGAAGTGCCCTGCTTAAAAGAGATCCAGATTGAAATGATGCCCGTGATAATAGCGGCGGCCCTCAGGATAATAGTTATGCCATTTGCGATTGTAAACGGGAATCCTCATTTCGGGGGGGTAGCGATAATAAAGCGAGTCGCTGCTCCGATAGTACTCGTTTCCCCAGAAGTTCTGCGGATAGTAGACGTACGGATAGTGATAGAATCGCTCCCAGTCCCGTTGGCTGTAGGCGGCGCCCCATACGCGGCCGTAGGCGCGTTCCTGGGCGTGAGCGTACGGAGCCATGCTGGCGACGGCGGCGGCCGCGCATACCAGCGCCGCAGCGGTGCGACGAATCATCGAATCTCCCCATGCTTGACGATGCGCCGCAGGCGCAACGGCCCCGGCGGAATGCTTGAGACTCATTAGGAGAAGATCGGCTTTCGGGGGAACCGGTATTGAAGGAACATTTGGGAGAATTCGCACGATCGCTCATCTTGTGAAAACGTCCGGCGAGAAGCAAAATGCTGTCTCCCCATCCTGTCCCCCTTCGCTTCGTCTTGGCAGCCCCTGATCGAATCGACGCGCGTCTAGGAAGGTCGCCGTGGCCGGCGCGGATCAAGCTCCTCGTGCGGTTGCTCGTGATCGCGCTGGTGGTTTGGGGCGTGTGGCGGGCCGTGGACGGCGCCCTGGCGAACTTGGAAGAACGAGAATTCTCGCTTGCTGAGTTAACTCGATTGCACATCGGCTGGCTTCTCGCCGCCGCGCTGGTTTACCTGGTCGGCATGGCGCCGGCGTGCTGGTTCTGGGGAAAAGTGCTGCGGGCTTTGGGGCAGCGCCCCGGACGGTTGTCGCTGGTGCGGGCGTTTTACATCGGGCATTTGGGCAAGTATGTCCCGGGCAAGGCGATGGTTGTCGTGCTGCGGGCCGGCCTGCTGCGCGGGTCGGGGGTCGATGCCACGACCGCCGCAGTCAGCGTCTTTGTCGAGACTTTGACGATGATGGCCGTGGGCGCCGCCGTCGGCGCTGCGCTCCTGGCGCTGTTCTACCGCGAGCACGCCGGACTCGTGCTGCTGGGGGCCGCGATGATGCTCGGGGCCGGCGTGCCTACGCTCCCGCCGATCTTCCGCCGCCTGGTCAAGACGCTTCAGGTGCACCGGATTAATCCAGAGATTGAACGCGCCCTGCACGGGCTTGACCGGCGATTGATGCTTCGGGGCTGGGCCTCGATGGCGGCGGCCTGGTGCCTGCTCGGGTTGAGCCTCGCGGCCGTGCTGGAAAGCCTTCCCGACGTAGCGGTGCAGCCGGGGCGCCTCCCGCTGATCCTGGCGACGGTGGCCTTGGCGATGGTGGCCGGATTTCTTTCGCTCATACCCGGCGGGCTGGGAGTGCGGGAGCTGGTCATCATCCCGCTCTTGGCCCCCGTGCCGGAGTTCGGCGAAGTGCGGGCGATCGTGGCGGCGGTGCTGCTGCGGCTGATCTGGCTTTTGTCGGAGCTGGCGGCCGCGGCTATTCTGTATGTCGTCCGGCCGCGCGCCGTCGCCACGGCGCCGGGCCGTCGCGATGCGTCCGCCTCGACTCGCACATGAGACCGTCATGCTGTCCATTGTCATTCCCGTGTTCAACGAAGCGGAGAGCCTCGTCGAGCTGCACCAAGAAATTGACGAAGTCGCCCGCGATGAGAACTACGACGTGGAAGTGATCTTCGTCGATGACGGCTCGCGCGACGGCTCCTGGAGCGTGGTGGAGCAGATGGCGGCTTCCGATGCGCGGGTGCGCGGCGTGCGATTCCGCCGCAACTTCGGCAAGGCCGCGGCGCTGGACGCGGGCTTCGGCGCCGCTCGAGGCGACCTGGTGATGACCCTGGACGCCGACCTTCAGGACGACCCGCACGAGATCCCGCGGTTTCTCGCGAAGCTGAATGAGGGCTTTGACGTGGTGAGCGGCTGGAAACAGGTTCGCCATGATCCGTGGCATAAGGTCGGCCCCTCGCGGGTATTCAATTGGCTGGTGGGCCGTCTGACGGGCGTGAAGCTGCACGATCACAACTGTGGATTCAAGTGCTATCGCCGCGAGATCTTTTCGGAAGTCCGCCTCTATGGAGAGCTGCACCGCTTTGTGCCGGTGTTGGCTCACGCGCGCGGTTGGCGCGTGGGCGAACTGGTGGTGAACCACCGGCCCCGCAAGCACGGCCAGTCGAAATACGGCGTGAAGCGGATCGTCAAAGGGTTCCTCGATCTCTTGACGGTGCACTTCCTGACCGGCTTCGGCCAGCGTCCGCAGCATTTGCTGGGAGCGGTGGGGCTCTTGTGCTTCTTGTTGGGCGGAGTGGCCATCGTCTGCCTGTTGGCGTACCGCGTGCTTTCCTGGTCGATCGCGGCGTGGGAGCCGTGGCACATGCACACGTCGCCGTGGTTCTATATCTCGATTACCTCGCTGCTGCTGGGCGCCCAGTTCATGTCGATCGGCTTCCTGGCCGAGCTGATCACCGCCTATTTGGGCCGCGACACGCACGCCTACTCCATTCAAGAGCGAGCGGGGTTCCAGGACGAGGAAGAAGCGGCCTCCGGGCGGCGGGGGAATCGCGCCGATTCCGCGTCGCCGTAGGGTTGCCGCGGCGCGCGGTGTGCTACAATGTCGGCGTTGCATTTTCCGTCCGCAGGAAGGGGATGCCGCATGCCACCGACCGACGAGCGCGCGGCCCTCGTGGCTGCGCTGCGGCAGCATATCTGCCGCTTGAAAGCGTTGGGGTTCTCTCGACCGTCCGCCGTTTCGTTGCCTCAGTATCTGCGGGGGCTAGGCGAGGAGGGAGTTCTGCCGGAGGGAAGGGACATTGCCGAGCTGTACGAGGCGTGCCGGTTCGGGAAGTCGCCCGTCGCCGGCGATGAGCGGGCGATGGCGGCATTCGATGAAGCGCTAAAATCGCTGGAAGAGCTGGATCCCGAGCAACGGGAAACGCTTGTCCGGCGGTGTGATCAGCGATGGATGCCGCCGCGCCCCGCCCCCAGGCCGGCGCTCCCGCGGGCGCCTGAGCCGCGGCTAGGCGGCAGGCAGCCGGTCCGGGGACCCTCACCGCCCCGCGATGTTCAAACTCGCAAGCGGATCGTCGAACGCGGGCCGTCGCGGTTTTGGACGATCGTGGCGTGTGGCCTGGTGCTGTGGACCATGGTCGTCATGGCCGGGAGTCTGTGGCAGCGGGACCGGATTC
>JAHWKS010000250.1:0-1605 GCA_019347795.1 Planctomycetota bacterium
ACGAGCGCGGCGACTTTCTCGGAATCGTCGAAGAGAAAGACGCCGCGCCTGAGCAGCGGGCGATCACGGAGGTCAACATGAGCACGTATGTCTTCGACGCCCCCGCCTTGGTCTACGCGCTCGACCGGCTCACGAACAACAACGCCCAGAAAGAATACTACATCACCGACTGCCCCGGCATTTTACGGGAAGCGGGCAAGCCGGTGCTGGCCCTGCCGGTGCTCCAGGCGTGCGAGGCGCTCAGCGTGAACAACCTCGAGGAGCTGCGGATCGTCGAGGCTGCCATGCAGTCCGCGTGATCCGCTCGGCGCGGCAGCCGCATTGCCGCCGATGTCGGCGCTAAATGCCCGTGATCGCCCCCCTGATGCGGAGACGGCGCGTTGCAAAACCGGCGCCGGAGTTGGGCTTTCAGGCCGCCATCTTCTTTGCCCGATTCGCCAAGCTCGGCGCTCCCTTTGCACGCTGTTTCGGTGAGCGTTGCATTCGTAGTCGATTCCGAGAGAGGAGGATCATCATGGCATCCACGGCAGTCCATGTTTTTCAGACAACGCTAGACGAAACCCACCAGTGGCTGGAGGAGTTGGCCGAGCGGCTGAATCTGGACGACCATCACCGGGCGTACAATGCGCTGCGGGCGGTCTTGCAGACGATCCGCGACCGGTTGACGGTTGAAGAGGCGACCGATTTCGCCTCCCAGCTTCCGCTCCTGGTCCGGGGGTTCTACTACGAGGGCTGGAACCCCAGCCATACCCCCGCGAAGGAAAAAACACAGGAGGACTTTCTGTCGGCGGTGCGCGATCGCATCAACGAGCGGGCCGTCGACCCGCAGGAGGCGGTTATCGCCGTGGCGCAACTCTTGCGCAGTCACGTCACGGCGGGGCAGCTCAACCACGTCGTCGGCATGATGCCGGCGGAGGTAAAGGAGCTTTTCTAAGGAGGTTCTGTCCATAGCCAATTCTCAGTCTTTCAGGAGAAACCCCATGAACGTCAAAGACCTGATGACCGATGACGTGACCTGTGTCGCTCCGGAAACCACGCTTCAAGAGGCGGCGCGGCACATGCGCGACCTGGACGTCGGATCGCTGCCGGTGTGCGGCAACGATCGCCTGGGCGGAATGATCACCGACCGCGATATCGCCGTCCGGGCGGTGGCCGAAGGCCGCGACGCGGCGAAGACGAAGGTCCAGGACGTGATGTCCTCGGGCGTCGTCTACTGCTTCGAAGACGACGACGCGCATCATGCGTCGGAGCTGATGCAAGAGAAGCAGATTCGGCGGCTCCCCGTGCTGAATCGCGACAAGCGGCTGGTGGGAATTGTGGCGCTGGCCGACATCGCTCGCTCGACCGATGAGAAGGAGTCGGGAGAGACGCTGGAACGGATCTCCGAGCCGGCCCACACGTAAGGCGACAACGAGGGAACGGACGGGGGTCGAGGGAACGGCGGGGGTCGGGAGTCTTTTTAGGCCAAAGAGGCAGCCAAATCGCCACGGCGGTGGCCGAAAAATACTCCCCACCCCCACCCCAGAGCCGCCGGAAGGGGCGCAGTTTAAACGAGCGAAAAAAAACAAACACGGCGGGCGCGTTCGCGGATTCAGGACCCGCGCG
>JAHWKS010000250.1:1615-7385 GCA_019347795.1 Planctomycetota bacterium
TCCCTGATGGGTAGTTGGGTGATCGGTTTCACCGGTCCACGCCGCGGCCCAACGCTTCCGCCTACATGGTGTACCCGGCGGGGGGCGGTGTCAGGGGGGGGGGGGGGTTTAGTTTTCCGCCAACCGAGTCTCCATTCCCCAACCGTATTTGGCATAAAACGACTCCCGACCCCCTCCCGAGAGCCGCCGGAAGGGACGCTGTTTCACGGAGCGAAAATCAACTCACTCGGCTGGCGCTTCCGCGGATTCAGGACCGGCGAGCGGAAGTGAGATGATGAAGGTTGTGCCCTTGTCCGCCCCGCTCTCGAAGGCGATCTCTCCGCCGTGCGCCTCGACGATGGTCCAGCACCACGAGAGGCCGAATCCCAAGCCGCGGCCCGCTTCCCGGCCGGAGTAGAAGGGGTCGAACAAATGGCGGCGGGCTTCGTCGCCCAGGCCGGGGCCGGTGTCGTGGACCGAGATCCGAACGGATTGCTTGACGCGGTGGAGTGTGATGGTCGCTTCGCCGCCGCACTCCGCCGCCTCAAGTGCATTGCGGCACAGCGCCTTGACGAGCACGCCGAGTTGCGTCTCATCGGCGAGGAGCCGCATTTCGCCGACGTCGCATTCGCTGCGAAGCGCGGTTCCCTGCTGCCCGGCGACGGGCGTCAGCTCACCGATCACCTTGGCGACGACCCGGCATGCGTCCGTTTCCGCCAGATTCAGGTCGGGCGGCTTGGCGAAGAGCATCATGTTGGCGATCATCTCGAACGCGCGAAGCGCCTGATCGTTAATCGTGGCCAGCGCCCGCCGTCGCTCGGGGTCGGTCTCGTCAATCAACAAGGTCTGCGCGCGGGCCGAGATGTTCGCCAGCGGATTGTTAATCTCGTGGCTGGCGCCGTAGGCGAGCTTTTGCAGCGATGCCAGCTTCTCGCGCTGGAGCGCTGCCGCAAAGTCCGTCTCCAACCGCTCCAGCCGCGCGAGTTTCTCCGCCAGACGCGGCAGCGCGGCGGCGACGGACGGCGGCGCCGAATCCTCGCGCCGCGGTGCAGCGCTTGCGCTGAGGCGAGATTCCTGAACGGCTCGTATTGCGGGATCGGGATGCGGGACGGAGCTTTGAAGGTCGACCAGCAGTTGCCGCAGCCAGGAGGGAACAAGCCGCTCCACGCTATCCAGGTCGTGCGGCATCGCGGCCCCGAACAGCCATTCCACGGCGTTGCGGAGAAACGCGACCAGGCGAATGCGGGATGCAAGGTGTGGAGATGCGCCCCCTGCAGCAGCGTCCGCGAGCTTCAGAGCCGAATCGCTCCGGCGGCGCCAGCAAGCAAAGTCTTCGTCGCTGCCGCCCGGCGGGGAAACTCCTGCATCGCGGCGCCAATCGAGAACGGCGAATGCGTGCTCCGCGAGCCACGCCGCCAACTCGTGCAGGTCCCGCGGCGCCCGGCGGCGGCGAAGCGGATGAAGGGACGTCCAGATCGTCAACGAGGGATCGCGCCACAGCACGCCCACCATCTGCTCCGAGCGCCCAGGCCCATCCAAGAGAGCCGCCAGGAGACCGGCCGCCGAGCTTTCCGACAACGGCAGACGAGCGACGATGTCGCCCGCCGCCAGCGGCGGCAGAGATTGCATCGGACGCTCCATGCCGGCCTCGCTTGAAGCATGACGCTTCAGGCGCCGGCGCCGGCCTTCTCCAAATCGAGCATCTCGCAGGCGTGGTCCAGCAGGTCCTCGACTTTGAACGGCTTCTGGAGAAAGTCGTTGGCGCCCGCCTCTTTCAACTCGGCCACCTTGTCCTGCTCCACCATGCCGGAGATGCAGATGATCTTGACCTCTTCCAGGCTGTCGTCGGCCCGCACCCGCTGGCAGACCTCCTTGCCGTTGATGTCCGGGAGCATTACGTCCAGGACCACCAGGTCGGGGCGGAACTCCTTGGTCAACATGCCGGCGTCAAAGCCGTTGTTGGCGGTCTTTACATCGAAGCGGCCGTCCCGCTCGAACACGTCCACCATCAACTCCACCAGGTCCTGGTCGTCATCCACCACCAGCACCTTGCGTTTGCCGCTCTCCAGGGCGTCGGTGGGGATGCCGTTATCCTTCATGAAGGAGAACAATTGGTCCCGCGGAATCCGGCGGAACCGGCTTCCCGGCACGCGGAAGCCTTTCAATTGGCCGCTGTCGAAGCAGCGAATGATGGTTTGCTGGCTGACTTTACAGATTTTGGCGGCTTCGCCCGTGGTGAACACCGTTTTAGCCATAGAAATCTCTCCCTAGCGTTTTGCGGACTAGCTTGAAAAACTCGACTCCCGGCGCACTCCCGCGGACAAGCCGAAAGCCCCCATTTACTCCGTTGTCACGTCGAGAGGTCGCTAGCCCAGGAGGTCCCTCTATTCAATTGAAGACCTCGCGACGTGCGTAAATGGCATAAACTGCTGGCCCTTTTTGCTTGGCATAGTCGGCGGGAAGGTCCATTCCTACCGAGATTACCAAGTTTGCCAACCGGAAGAATTATACCGTCGCCCCAGACCGAGTCAAGATTGATCTTATTGACGCAAAGCCAAAGAACGGCGCGGTTTACGAAAACGCGACACGCTCGAGAAGAAAATGCGAAGGGAATTTTGCCTACCGGAACGGCTGGAAAGATGGGTTGTCTAGGATGTATGTTCCAGTGAGCGCGAGTTTCGCGATTGCGCAAACCTGAGCATATAGGAAAATCGCCGCGCGGCCGCTACGCCCGAGAGGCGCCTTTCACCTCCAAATGCGCCAAAAGCAGGGCGACATCGGCGGGCGTGATGCCGCTGATGCGGCTGGCCTGGTCGAGCGTGGCGGGGCGGATGCGGGAGAGCTTCTCCTTCGCCTCGATCCGCAGATGCCGAATCGCCGTGTAGTCCAGGTGCGGCGGGATCCGCTTCGCCGAGAGGCGCCGCTGTCGCTCCACTTGCAGCTCCTGCCGGGCGATGTAGCCGGAGTATTTCACATCGTATTCGATTTGCTCTGCGACCTCGCGCGAGACATCGGCCAGCTCGGGGAGGCGAGCCGTCGCGTCGCTCCATGAGACCTCCGGTCGGCTCAAGAGGCGGGCCAGCGAGACTCCCTCGACCCGCGTCGCCTCCAAGAGCGCCGTCGCGCGGGCGATCTCGGCTTCCTTTCGCTCCAGCCGTGCGCGTCGTTCCTGTGTCGCCAAGCCGAGCCGGCCGGCCAGCGGCGTCAGGCGGCGGTCGGCGTTGTCCTGTCGCAGCGTGAGACGGTACTCCGCCCTGCTGGTGAACATGCGGTAGGGCTCATCGACTCCCTTAGTCACCAGATCGTCGATGAGCACGCCGATGTAAGCCTGGTCGCGGCTCAATACCAGCGGTTCATCGCCGCGCAGCCGCAATGCCGCGTTGGCCCCGGCGATCAAGCCTTGGGCCGCGGCTTCCTCGTATCCGGTGGTGCCGTTGATTTGGCCGGCGAAGAACAAACCCGCCACGCGCTTCGTCTCCAGCCACGGCTGAAGTTGGTCGGGCGGGCAGAAGTCGTACTCCACGGCGTAGCCGTAACGCATGATCTGGGCGTTCTCCAGGCCGGGAATCGCCTTGAACATCGCATCCTGCACGTCGCGGGGGAGGCTGGTCGAGACGCCGTTGACGTAAACCTCGCGAGTCGTCGCCCCCTCCGGCTCAAGGAACAGTTGGTGCGAGGTCTTGTCGGCGAACCGCACCACCTTGTCCTCGATCGACGGGCAGTACCGCGGACCGCTGGACTGAATCTGCCCGCTGTACATCGGCGCCCGGTGCAGGTTCGCACGGATCAGTTCATGCACCTTCTCGTTGGTGTGCGTGATCCAGCAGGGGAGTTGTTCCCCTTCGAGCCGTTCGGTGAGATACGAGAACGGCTGCGGGTCTTCGTCCCCGGGCTGGATCTGCGTCTTCGAATAGTCGATCGTCTTGCCGTTGAGCCGCGGCGGGGTGCCGGTTTTGAAGCGGTCGATGCGGAAGCCGAGCCTGTGTAGCGCTCCGCTGATGCCCTGCGTCGTCCCCTCCCCCGCGCGGCCTCCGGCGGTCTTGGCCTCGCCGGTGTGCATGATCGCCTGTAAGAATGTGCCGGTGGTCAAGACGACCGCGGCGGCCCGATAGACGGCGTCGCCCCGAACCGCCACGCCGGCGATGCGAATCTCCTCGCCCCGCTCCTCCCCAAGCAGGTCCTCGACCGTCTCCTGTCGGAGGTCGAGGTTCTCCGCCTCCTCGACGATTCGCTTCACCTCCTGCTGATAGCGCTTCTTGTCGGCCTGCGCGCGCGGGCTGTGCATGGCCGGGCCTTTGCGGCGGTTGAGGAGGCGGAACTGGATGCCGGTGGCGTCGATGGCCTGACCCATGGCGCCACCCAGGGCGTCGATTTCCCGCACGATCTGCCCCTTCGCCACGCCGCCGATGGCCGGGTTGCAGCTCATCTGGGCCACCGTGTCGCAATTCGAGGTCAACAGCGCGGTCCGGGCGCCGAGTCGCGCTGCCGCCAGCGCCGCCTCGCTTCCCGCGTGCCCGGCGCCGACCACCAGCACGTCGTATTCGTAAGTGACAGTCGCCATGCCTTTATGTTAGGGGCCGGCCTGCGCGTTGATAAGAGGTTGAAAATGCGTGCATCGGCGATCGCGATGGATTATTCTGAAGGTAGGAATCTCCCGAATGTGATCCGCAGAACTTCTACGAGGTTTTCGCGATGAGGCGTCTGCTGCTCTTCGTCTTGGCGGGCATGCTGTCGGTTGGCTTGGAGGGACGCGCCGCGGCGCAGTTTCGCTCGGGGTTGATCCCGCCTCCGCTGGCCCAGCGATATGGCCTGGAACGGAAGTGGTTCGCGCAGGTCGAACTCGACTCGGCTACATCGCGAGTCACCGACATCACCCAGCACGTGAGCCGATCCTTCGGATTGACGGTGATCGACATCGTGCTGGTCGAGAACGAGGATCAGAAAATCGCCACGCTCACCGATCGCGATCTGGACGCTTTCGGCAAGCCGCTCGGCACGGAGGGGGTGAAGAAGGAGGCCGCCGCAAGAATTGAAGAGTTGGCGGCGCAAGGCGTGGAGGCGAAGTCCATCACCACGGTGGTTCCCGAGATCACGCTCTACGTCGTCACCGACAGCGGACTGTTGCACGCCATCGACGGCGAAACCGGCGCCACCCGCTGGGCGATTCCGGTGGGCAACCCTCACCATCCCACCTTCGCTCCGGCGGCAAACGATTACTTCGTCGCGGCCGTGAACGGCGTGAACCTCTTCGTGTTCGACGCGCTGGACGGGCGACTCGTGTGGCGGAAGCGAATGCAGCACGCCGTGGGCGCCGGACCCGCCGTCAGCCAGCAGTTCGTACATGTTCCGATGGTCACCGGCCTGATGGAATCGCACTACCTGGCCGACCCCGCCGCGCCGGTGCGAGTCTATCAATCGTTCGGCCGGGCTATCCTCCAACCGGCGGTGTCGCCCAACAGCCTGATCTGGGCCACCGACCGCGGGTTTGTATACGTGAGCAACGCCGATCGGCCAGGCGTGCGGTTCCGCCTGGAAACGCAGGACGAGATCACCGGCAAACCGGCCTGGCTTCCGCCGGACCGCGTGGTGGCCGTCTCGCACGACGGAGACGTCTACGCCGTTGACGAATTCACCGGCAATCTTGTATGGCGATTCTCCACCGGCGACCCGATCGGCCACGCCCCCGTGGCGGTCGGCAACGACTTGTACGCGATCACCAATAACTTCATTCTCTTCCGCCTTTCGTCCCTGGCGGGAGGCGCCGGACCGGACGCCATGTGGTCCACGCCGG
>JAHWKS010000251.1 GCA_019347795.1 Planctomycetota bacterium
CCCCGGCCGCCGCAAATCACGCACCACAAGATAGCGAACCGTGTCGTGCACCCGACGGTGGAGGGCGAGACGCCGGCGCATCGCTGGGCGATTCTTGACCTCGCATATAACGCCACGCCAGCTGGTCCCGCTTACGAACGCGACACGCTGTTTCCCGTGGCGGAATTCATCGCCGGCATCATCGCCAAATACCTGCGTTGGCATTGCCGCATACGCACCGACGACGGTTACCTTGTTACCGAAATCGATCCGCCGCGGGAATTCTGAGGCGTTTCTCGCGCGTGGAACTGGACTGGACGTGGCGCGCGTGGGACTGCGCGTCGCTTGCCCCACCTGTCCCACCCTACGGCGCTTCGCAAAAGCGAAGTGTCGCTGAGGCGCTCCGGAGGCATGTAAGGCGCGAGCCAGGAGTGGGGCTACTGTGCTTCAGCTAAGCTAAGGATCGCTCAAGAAATAACCGTCGTTCGAGCTTACCCCGCCCCACCCGGCCGCTACCGCGTCCGACCTCCCCCACAGGGGAGGCGAAGGACATTAGTTTCTCGAACGTTCCTAACGAGATTTTTCGACCATGCAAGCGAGTTCGCAATCACACACCGCTTCCGGCTGGCGCCCACGATTCGGCATTGCCCATTTGGCCTTGAGCATCGCCCTATGTGCTCTGGTTCTGGCATTCGGTCGAGCTGTCGCGCGCTCATGGCTGGCGCCGTTCCATCCGGAGCAGCTCGCCGTCGATGAAGAAGGGACGACCGTCGCCTGCGGCTTCGCCAACGGGACCGTCAAGCTTTGGCGCCGGCCGGTCGGGCGAACCTTTTCTTTCCATGCGCCGAGCACGGAAGACCACGTCGAGTATGGCGGCACGGTGGCTGCCTTGAGGTTCGGGGACCAGGGCCGGCATTTGGTGAGCGTCAGTTCCGGCGGCGCCGTAAAGGCCTGGGACGTGGAGTCGGAAGACCGGATTTCGACGTTTCAACTCGGCCATTTCCTCGCCTTCGAGCGCCCGCAGGCGGCGGCGATATCCCCCTCCGGCCGCCTTGTCGCCTCTCTGTCGGAGTCGCCTCAGTCCCGCTGGTATCTTCACGACGTCTTGGCAGGAACGCAGGTGGCCGCGTCGCAGCAGCAGGACGACGAGCCAACGGCGATCGCATTTTCACCCGACAGCGCGGTGCTGGCGGTCGGCTATCAGGCCGAGAGGATTGAATTGCTGGACGGCGAGCAAGGGACTCCGATTCGCACCCTTCCCACGGACGCCGCGCCGGCCGTCCTGGCAATTTCGCCGGACTCCCGGATGGTTGCCTTCGCCGATAGGTCCGACTCGAATCCCAAGGTCCGGATTGTCGATGCCGATACCGCCGGGCACGTCGCGGATCTGAAGCACGCATCGCTGAATTCCATCGTCGCCCTGGCCTTCTCTTCGGACGGAAGTACGCTCGCTGCTTGTGACGATGCGGGAAGGGTCATGATCTCCAACGTTGCTCGTCAAACGAGCGAACGGCTCCCGCTGGGCGCCGGGAGGCTCATGCACGTTTTCCCGGTGGTCCGGTCGCCGCGGCCCGCGGCGGTGACGTTCGGCGCCCAGCCGGACAAGCTGCTGACAGGCCATTTCGGCCGCATCGTCCGATGGAGCGTTGCCAGCATGCAACGTGAGGAAGTGATCTGGAGCCGATTGAGGATGCAGGCGTTCCTGTTCGCCGCCGCCTTCATCCTCTGGTGTTCGACCTGGGCCTTACTGATCCGCCGCCATGAGCAACCACGAACGCTGCCGGCCCCGAGTGAACTTGAGGCGCCACGGCAGGATGCGACCGAGCCGCAAGCAGTCGAGGCGGCGCCCGTCGGCGCCGATCTCCGGCCGCCGTCCGCCGTCCGCGGCTGTTGGATCATGATGGCCGGGGGAGGAATCGTGGCCATCCTGGCTTCCATGGCGTGGATCTTCGAGATCGGCGGCTGGTGCATTTTTTTGCCGGGCCCTTATTACGGGATTCTGGTGGGAATGGCGGCGACGATTCGCGGAGTCTCCCAATCTCGTCGCGGGCTGCATGCGGTTTGCTGGATGCAGACGAGCAATCTCGTGAACTGCGACATCGTCAACTTTGTGCTGGGCATCATTTCCCGAAGCCTGCTTCAAACCCCCGCCGCACAACAGTATCTGGCGGGTCGTCCCAGCGCAGAACCGCGCCCTCCCCAGGAATGAGAAGTGAGGAGTGTTTTGAGCATGAACCGATGGTCCCGCAGTCGGTCGAAGCCTACGCCGTCCGCGCCGCGTGGGAGAAGGTCCACGCCGAGAACCACGTCCGCGACGCCATCTAAAATGGAATGGGCGCCGTCGCCGCGTTCGAGAAGTGGGGCGTGCTGTAGCCGTCGCGCGTCAGATGCCGAGCGCTTCGATTACCGAATTCATGATGGAGGTGGAGGCGCCGTAAGGCTGGTCGAAGCTCCAGATGTTGCGCACCACGTCGATCATCAATATCCCGGAGAAGGCGATCATCAACGCCACGACCGCCAGGCTGCCGACCTGCCAGACGGAGTAGGGCGCCTCGGGCAACTCCTGCGTGGGGAACTGCGTCTGCGGCTGTCCCGCGGTCGCCAGGCCCGGCTGCGCCGCGGCCGGAGCGGGGGCGAAGCCCGCGTCGTCCTCTTCGGTGATGATGGCCTCGTCGCCGCCCAGCGCCGCGGCGCCCAACTGCGTCGGCGCGTCGGCGTCCAGCTCCTCCGTGTCCAGGGCGATCACCTGAGAGCCGCTGTCCGACTCATCCTCGATGGCGCCTTCCACCGGCGTCAGGTCGAAGTCCTCGTCCGACTTGAGCTGCGTCGCCGCATCCGGGTCGGCCAGGTCCTCGTCGAGCGAAACCACGTCTACGTCCTCGGGCAGCTCCAGCGAATCGACCGAAGAGCCGCCTTCCAGCTCCAGCGCGTCTTCGTCCTCGAGCATGAAGCCGCTCTCGCTGGCCGCCAGAGAGATGCCGCTGCCGTCGGCGCCCGCCAGATCGATTCCGCTGTCGCTGGGGCGGGTGAGATTGATGCCGCTGTCCCCGGAGAGAGCCACGTCCCCCTCCAACGCGCTCTCGTTGTCCAGCACCAGGTCGTCGTCGCCGCCGAGGTCGAGGGCGGAGCTGCTGGCGGAGACGTCGAGGTCCAGATCGTCGCCGGCGAACTCCAGGTCGCTGGCCTTGGCCTTTTTTTCGAGCTTGCCGGTATCGCCCGCCCCCACGTCCTCGGCGCCGGCCAGGAGGAGGTCCGACTCGCCGGCGCCGGCCATCACCTCGCCCCCGAGGTCGATGTCGCTGTCGCCGGAGGAAACCTCCAGGTCGCTCCCGCCCGTCTTTTCCAGATCGCTGTCGGTAGACTCGACATCGCCGGCCGAGGCGGCGGTTTCTTCCGCCAACGAGAGGTCGCTTTCTGCGGCCGCGGCGCGCGGCGTCTCGGCGGGCGCCGCCAGGTCCAAGTCGCTTCCTTGGGCGGCCGGCTTCGCTGCGGCGTCGTCGTCGGCCGCCAACCGCAGATCGCTATCCGTGGCTTTGGCCTGCGCTTGCGCCTGGGCGCCGGAGGCGAGCTTGAGATCGCTCTCTTCGGTCGCCAGCCGCAGGTCGCTGGGGCTCTCTGCCTCGCCCAAATTGCTGGCGAGCTTCAGGTCGCTGTCCCCCGCCGGCTCATCGTCCCCGATGACGGTGCTGGAGGGCGTTTGCGACTTGCCCAGCTCCTGTTCGCTGACGAGGATGGAGCTCGAGGGGCCTTCCTCCGTGGTTTCCTCTTCCACGTCGAACGCCTGAAACTCGATCGAGCCGCCGGAGGCATCCTCCGTGTCGGCCGTCGGTTCCTCGCCCTCCTCCGCCTGCGGCGTGAGAGCGATTCCGCGCTCATCGGCGACGCGCTCGATCTCCTCCATTTTGAACTTCCACGTCGAGCCGGTGCGAACGCCGGGGATATCCGAGCGCAACCGCATCTCGTTCAGTGCATCAGGAGAAACCTTCAATAACTTGGCGGCTTCTTCGAGTGGAAGGAGTTGCCCGGCCATGATTTACCACAGTTAAAGTTGTCGGAATCGGGAAAGCATGCGCGGCCGCGACGAGTCGCCGCACCGTCGCCGAAAGATAAGCAAACGCGGCGACGCCGCCTCCCTGGGATACGTTCCGCGGGGGCGGAACTATTCCCGGCGCCGGCTGCAGCCGTTTACGTAACTTCAATCGCCGCGGGACACTTAGGGAATTTTTCCCTATTTCCATTCTAAAAGACGCCGCGGACGATTCAAGCGCTGCCAGCGTGTAAACCTGAAGAAATCGCGCGACCGGCGATAGCGGCGATCCGTCCACTACAGACCAGGCATCGCCCAGGCGAGCCACTGTCCCTGCAGGTCGTCCAGGGTTTCGAACCCGTAGTGGGAGCGCGCCGCCCCGCCCCAGCCGCCGGTCATGCCGTCCTGGAGAAATCCGACGAACTTCTGCTTGCCCCCCATCGCGAGGAAGAACTGCGTGAGCGAGTACCCTTGCACGTAGAGCGTCTCGGCGTCGGCGGCGCTGTCTTCCGCGGCAAGCAACTCGGCCACGGGAAAGCCGCGACCGGCGAGCAAGATCGCCGAAAGTTGGCGCTCTTGTTGCACACGTTGCGTTTCGTGCTCCACAACGGTGGAGGCCCCTTCATCCGCCCACCGCGGCGCGGGGGTGCGGAAGTGCGACGCGAACACGGCATGCGTCATTTCATGCGGCAACACAGAATCGAGAATCCGCACTTGAGGACCTTGGAGGATCATCGACGCCACGTGCGTGCGCCCCGCCTCGACCCACACCCGCGTTCGTCCGTTGGGCGGCATATTCGCCCCCGGCTTGACGGAGACGTGGCACGGCCGCTGCCAGGCTGGCAACTCTTTACCCAGCCAATCGATCGCCAGGCGCCGGCGCCAGGTTTCGGCGGAGTCCCCCACTTGCTGGGCCAAGGCCGGAGTCGGCGCCTGAACGACGAAGTTCGCCGTGCGATAATTCGCCCCCAGACATGCCAGAGCGGCCGCTGCGAGCGCACCGTGAGCCGGGATTTTCATCATGGAAATCCTGGGCGAGCGTCGGGATGAATGTCAGCGTACTGGTGGCGGGTCGCCGCGATGGTCCTCGCCGCAGCGAATTTGCGAGCGGCCGCTTTCTTCCGCGCAGCCGCTCTGAGGCGGCGTCAACTGTAACTTCTCTGCGGCTGCTGATACAAGGCCGCTTTCGCTCCCGTCGTAGCGATTTATTCCGTCCTCCACGAAGGCAGGCGCGGTGTTTGCACGCCATTTTCCGCCGTTGTATCCCCACCAATTCCGAACGAAGGAGGCACGACGATGAAGTTTTTACCCACACGCGCGCCACAGGCACGGCCGCAGTGGCGGCTGCGAATCGTCTCGGCTGCGATCGGCGGCATGTTGCTGGGGGCGCCGCTCTGGGCCCAGCAGGAGGAGCCGGATGCGCCGCCGGCTGCCGAGCAGGCGCAGCCGCCCGAGCAAGACGAGCAGCGGGAAGATCGGCCACGACGACAACCAGACGAACAACCGCAACAGGCCGAGCAGCGAGGGGCGCTGGGCGTGCTGCTGGGGGAGGCGGATGCCGAAGGCGTGCTCGTCCGCGGCGTCGCCCGGAACAGCGCGGCGGCGGAGGCGGGCATCCGCCCGGGTGATCGGATTGCCTCGGTGAACGATCAGAAAGTCGCATCGCCGCAGGACCTGTCCCGGTCCATTGAGCGGATGAACCCGGGAGATCAAGTCACCCTGGGCGTGATTCGCGACGGCCGCAGGATGAATGTCGAGGCGACGCTCGTCGCGCAGGCCGAACTCGGCCTTGGGCAACCGGAGCAGCCTCGCCGCGATCAGCCGCAAGCGACCGCGGAGGAACGCGATGCGAACCGCGCATGGCTGGGCGTGATGCTGCGCGATCCGCAGGACGGGCAGGAACAGGAAGGCGCGGCGGTCGCGCAGGTGTATCCCAGCGGTCCGGCCGCCCGCGCGGGACTGCGCAGCGGCGACGTGATCATCGGCCTGGCGGATCAAGAGGTCAGCAACCTGGACGATCTCTACGAGGCGATGGAAGGGCTGGAGCCGAATGAGGAAATTACGGTCCAGGTTCGCCGCAACGGCGAGGAGCAGGAGCTCACCGCCCGGCTCGCCTCGCGAGCCGATTTCGTCGGCGACCCGCAGGAGTTCCGCGGCTTCCGCCCGCCGGACGAGCAAGAAGGTCGTTTCGACCGCTTCAGCAACATGCCGGAGCACTCCCTGATGCTCGAGCAGCACCGGCGCCTGGTGACGCAGCATCAACGCCTCGAGGAGCTGCTCTCCAATGTGCTGGAAGAAGTGAAGGCCCTTCGCGAGGAAGTGCGCCGGCTCCAAGGCAATGAGTCGCCTGCCAATGAATAATTCGCCACGCGGCGTTCCGGGGCGGGCCGGATCCCGCCCCGCAGCCGCGCCTTTTCATTAAAGAGAGCATCTGATGATTCGATTGCTTCCCGCCTTTCTCGTCCTGTCGCTGGGTCGCCGGCGCCTTCGCCCTGGCGCCGACCACGGCTCACGCCGACGACGACTGGGATAACTACTGGGGCTGGTACGACAACACATACCGGCCGTACTACCACCGCTACTATCGCGACAACCCGTACCAGTACGCCTCGCCGTTCTACGGCGGCGTCTACGACGGGTACTACGACAACTACGGGTTCCGCAACAACCGGGGCCGCGGCTACCGCTACCACCCCCGCTATGGCTACGGCGGCGGCTTCGGCGTCTACGGCCCCCGCTGGCGATAATCCGTAATGCGGGCGGCTCACCTGCACACGCATCGCACGAAGGCGGCTCGTCTGAAGGTTTTGACCAGGCGGGCCGCCTGTTTTACGTGGTTACTCCAGGCCCATCGCGCCGGGCGGACGCCGGCGATCGTGGTGCGGCGGGCATGATTACTTTTTCTTTCGCGGCCAGAATTCGGCCTGGATTCGGCGGTCGTATTCCCAGTCGATGTCGAAGCCTTCGAGCGCCTGGTCCTGACGATCGCTGCTCAACCGGCCGCCGTCGTCGCGGCCGTCGGGCCCGACGCTGTAGAGCAGAAAGCCGTCTCCTCTGCGGCGAAAAACTAAGGGACCGTCGGCGTAGGGATCGCCAGGGACGGCGGGCAAATACTCCGGCATGAGGTCATGCAGCCGGCGGGGCCATTGGCCAAACTTGCCGCGATGAAGCTCGAGCGCGAGGCGCGTCTCCAGGAGTCGCAGCCGCAGCAAGCCCCGCCGATTGAGTTCGTCAAGGTCTTCTCGGATTGCCGGAGAGATGACTGGGGCCGGCTCCTCGCCAACCAGCCAGAGCCCCGACCGGTGCAACTCCGAGCGCCAACCAAAGCACCTTCGGTTCCAAGAGGCATCATAGGCGAGCACGGTCTCGACGTCG
>JAHWKS010000252.1 GCA_019347795.1 Planctomycetota bacterium
GTGCGGGATGTTAATGCCATCGGTCCAGGCATCAGTTTTGTCAGAACATACAATAGTGCCGAGTCAGCTCATCCTCTCTTGTACTTTCCGAAACCCGTTTGACCTCGCCCATCTGAGAAAACTATGGCAAACAATTTACTTTTTGTGGACCGCCAATGGATTGCACCAGTACTGCTGCTGTCAATTCTATGTGGGAGCGCACCAGCTCAACAACCAGCAAAGCCGCACTCCGCGCCTCCGCCGGCAGAAAGGCGGTTCGACCTTACTGATTCAGAAACAAACCTCCATGCGATTTACAATGTATTTGGCGATCCCACTCTTGAGCCCATTGACTGGGAGATTCAGGGAAGCTTTTCTCTCCATAGCTACAACAGCAACTTCAACTGGGCAGCATATTGCTACAATGGCGACGGCTATCACCACAAATTGGCCTTCAACGGTGTCGCAACGGTAAGCGGGTACGAAGGCTATCGATTTCAATCTCAAGGAAGCCGCAGGGCATACCAGTACTGGTTCTTCACGAGAGACGTTGTGGGCACATACTATTACGTTTACGTTAGCAATAACCGCACTCGGGATTACCAGTTTTTGGGGCACGCCACTCGTTGCCCAGCTCGTGATTAAAGTCGACTAGAAAAATGGCGTTGGACTCTGGGGGTTTTCCAGATAGCGTGGCAGGCGAAATCGAAGTCGCAAAGTAGACCGCGAACCCCAGGGCCGGCGCATCAAAGTCTTGACGTAAACGTATGATCCGTCGTAGGTTGCTGCAAGTCGAGTTGTCGGTTTTGTGGCGTGGGACGCCCGCGGCGGCTCGGAAGGATGCGGAGGACAGGTCATGGCAGGGCGCAAAACTACCTCGCAAGAGGACGCCCGCTCACGCGTTTCGCGCCGCGCTTATAAACGCTCCATCTTCACAAGTCGCTTCGACTCGGACGTGGTGCGTAAGTCGCGAATGTTCCGCGCAAACTCATCCGCTTCCTGGCGCTGGAGATCGGAAAGCCGGCGTTGGGCTTCTTTGAACAAGGGCGAACGGGCGACCTGGCGGCGTTCGGCTTCGTTCGTTGCGATCTGATTGAACAGGCCGTTGGGGCTGAAGAGTTGGTCGCTCAGCGTCATGGCGTCAGTCCCCGTGGCGAGGATGTAGCGGATTTGCTGTTCGACAGCGGCTTTGTCGGCGGCCATAATGGTCATTCCTCCCCAGGACACGTCGTGACCGACGATAGTCAGGTCGAAATCCGCGCCTCCAGAAGCGATATCAGAGGCGGCGGCGCCAGATCTTGGGATCGCGACTCGTGTGAAACACAGAAACAACGACGATCCGCGTTGCTTCCACGCGGTAGAGAATGACGTACGGAAACCGCCGAACCAACGCCATGCGCACGACCGTGTAGAGGGTGGGCGTGGTTTGAATTTGTTGAAAGACGTCGCGCACGGCGGCGAGAAAGTCAGCCCCTAAACCGGGTTTCTGTTGCTCGTACCAGAGTCTGTGGCGTCGTCAAACTCCGCCTGGGCTTCGGGAAGAAGGACGATGGGGAGCGTCATTTCCCCAGTCGCTCCTCAGCCCGCGCTTGTACTTCCTCCCACGGAACCACGCAATCTGGCGCCGCCTCGTAAGCCGCCAGACGGCGATCCAACTCCTCTTTCTGAGCGTCCGTCAACTCCACCGCGCTCTGGTCGGCGGCGATCTCATCCCAGATCGCTTGCACCAGATGAATGCGATCTTCGAGACTCATCGAACGAATTGCGGAAAGTGTGGTCGATAGGCTCATGCAACATTTCCTCCGCTCATATTTTACCCGGCGGAAGGTCGCAGTGCGAGCGATGGCTTTGCCACCCTTTCGATTTTCATTGCTGCGGCAAGGTGCGGTTCCATTTGGGGTTGTAGTAGAGCTCCTGCGACATCCGGTAGAGGTCGAGGTCGAAGGGATTGTCGCTCACGTGGTAAACTTGGCCGTAGCGCAGGTAGAGGCGGCGTTGTTCTTGGTAGTTGAGGGGTCTTGCCCCCACGCGGCCGAAGACGGCGATCTGGTTGCCGCTTTCGTCCACCGCGCGGTCGCGGTCTAAGCCTTCGCTGATGGCGAGGGCTTCGCCGCCGCGGGGAAGTTTGTAGGTGGCGATCAGCTTGGGGGTGGGGCGGGGGCTGAAGCCGTCGTTGCCCGGCGTCTCGGCGGATGTGAGCTGCACGACCCGCAGGCCGTGCTCGCCGTCGGCCAGGTAGGCGAACTCGCTGACGTTCGTGATTCCCAGCTTCACGTCGTGCACGTCTTTGATCTCGCCTTCCGCGTTGTAGACCTGATCGATGAACGGCGCCGCGGGGTTTGTGATATCCAGGATCACCAATCCCTCTTCTCCCGCGGCGACGTAGGCGTAGGTGCGGGCGAGATAGATGCTGTTCGCCTCCTCCAGCTCGACTTCCGTCACCGGCCGCGGCGAGTCGAGGTGCGTGATGTCGAGCACCTTCACGCCGTCTTCATCGCAGACGAAGGCGTAGCGGAACTGCGCCTGCACCGCCTTGGGACAGTGCAGGAATTCTCCGCCGACAACCGAGGTGACGACGGGTTTCGTCGGATCGTGCAGCGAGATGACCACCAGCCCCGCATCACAGCAGACGTAGGCGTAGGCGCCGACGATCGTCACCGCCCGCGCGCCGTTCAGCAGGCCGTTCGGATTGAAGGTGACTTCGCGCTCAAGGAAGTTGTCGGTCGGATCGCCGTTGAGAAGCGTGGCGGCCCCGATCAGGATCAGCCCTTCGACTTTGTCGGCCACATAGATGTAGCCATAGAGCGGATGGACCGGCTGCTCGCAGTTCTCGGGATGTTGCACGCGGGTGGGATCGGGCGCGATGGTGGTCGGCGCCGCGACGGCCATCGCGTGCTCGGTGCGGACGTAGAGCCGCTGACCCACCGGCGAAACCGGGGCCGTGAGGATCCGCTCGCTGAATCCCTTGTGCTCGATGAAGGCGATGTCGAACACCCGCACTCCCGCCGGGCCGCAGGCGCAGTAGAGGAACTCGCCGCGGGCCTGGATGCTGAGGATCTCCGGCTGATCGAACGGCCGGGTGACGTTTTCGATAATGTCCTTGCCGGGATGCTCGTGCGAGTGCATCAGATGCCTGCCCCGCCGCACGTGCTTTTCGTATTCGTGCGGATAAGCGAGTTTGTGGAGCGAGCTGCCGATTACCGCCTGCGGCTCTTCCTGCTCGGTCACCACCACCGCCTCCAGGCCGTGCTCGCCGGCGGCCACCCAGCAGTAGCGGCCGATGAAGTTCGTGTAGTTCGTGCCGTGCATCAAGAGCTGCGCCATGATGGCGTTGTTGTCGTTGTCCTTGGAGACGTGGCAGTCGGTGCACATCTTCGTCTCGCTCGTGCCGGCGTGGAAGTGGCCGGGATGGTCCTCCAGGTCCGACCCGCCGCGCACGGTGTGCGGGACGTTCGTGCTGAAGGCGATACCGCTCATCCCGCCGGCGGAGATGGTCTGCTGCTGCGTGTAGATCGCCTCGCGGTTCTGGTTGTACGAGGTGACGTGGATCGCGCAGCTTGAGCGGGCGGGATTGATGCGATTTCCGGTCACATTCCCGTCGCGGGCGAGCATGAACACGTCGTCCCGCAGCGTCTGGAAGTTGTACGAGACGCGGTTGCGGGTCACGTCCCCCAAGTTGTGAAGCTGCGGGGCCTTCACGTTCGCCTTCTGCGGCAGGTGGCACCCGAAGCAACTCGGGTTCCACGAGGTGTGGCAGGCGGTGCAGCTCATCGCCTTGTTCTGGTGCGCGCACTCCGACTCCGGCGGGCGGCCGCCCCAGTGCATATAGCCGTCATCTTCCCAGCGGACCGTCTTGGCGATGTGCGACTTCGGGTTGTAGTGCTCGCTCTGCGGATTGATCGTGTCGGCGGTCTGGGTCACTTCCCACGACAGGTCCGGCTCGACGGTGGAGTGCTGGTAGAGCTTTCCGCCGCGGAGTTCGAACCGCGGCTTGCCGAAGGGCGTGCGGAGCGTCATCAAGTTGTGTCCGCCGGGCGGAGAGGCCGGTCCGGTGGTCCGCATCTGGTGGCCCAAAGCGAGCTTCTCGGGAATGCTCTCGTTGATCGTGCCGTGGCAGTCGGTGCAGGTGATCTCGATCGCCGCCCGCACTTCGCCATAGAGAAGCGTGTTGCCGTGGTTGTCTTGATTGAAGTGGCAGTCGGTGCAGTGCATCCCCTTTTCCAGGTGGATGTCCATCAGATGCACCGGCACGCCTTCCCGCTTCCGCCCGCACTGCCGCTCCTGGGGCGAAGACGGGAGCATCGCCGCCATGAGCTGCGCCGTGGAGACTTGCTCCGCGTGCGGAAACGGCTCGGGACCCACGGAAGTAGGCACACTCCGTGTGCCGTTCTTTGTCGTGTTCGAGACATACTCAGTAAATCCCGTTTGCGCCGCCTCCTGAGCCACCGAGTCACTTCCTGACTCGTGGGACGGCACACGGAGTGTGCCTGCTACTTTAAGCTCCGCGGCCGTTAGATGCGGCAGGACGTTGCCGCGATAGTCGAGGAGGTTTCCTTTGCGGTCCTTTTTGTATACGGCGCGGAACACCCAGCCGTGGCCGTGGAAATCGGCGAACTGCGTGTGCCGCAGCGCGGGGTTCAGCTCGGAGACGTTCGCCAGAAAATCGGGATCGCCCCACAAGCCGCGGAGGGCGGCGTCGTTGGGGTTGGACTGCTGCCGGCGGAAAACTTCTTCGGCCGAAAGGCGCAGCTCCTCGCGGGGATACATCAGCTCGCCGTCCGTCTCATTGTCCCACCACATGAAGCCGAGATAACTGTTCAAGACGTTCGTGCCGGGATGGATATGGCACACGATGCACTGGCTGGTGGGAATTGAAAGCGTGAACTTGTGGGCGATCGGATGCCCCGGCTCGTCCTTGGGAATTGTGGGATCGACCGAAGCACTCAAGCCCATGTGGCCGTACTTCGCGTAAGGGCCGGAGTGCGTCGGCGAGCGGTCGTTGGCGTACACCACGTGGCAGGCGGTGCAGCCGCTGGAGCGGTAGTCGCCGGGATGGTCGTTCGTGCCCAGGAAGTTCAGCGTGGGGTCCAACAGCCGCGTTTTCTGCAGGCTGATGAACACGGGGTCGGTGCGGTTCTCGGTTCCCAGGCCGCGAAGGCTGAGGCGCTCTCGCGGCCGGCCCGGCTCCTCCAACTTCTCCGGCAGGCCGATCTCGGGGCGGAAGCGGCCGCCGCGCTCGAAGATGCGAAGCACGTTGCCCGGCTGCGTGATCTCGTATCGGGGGAGTGGGTCGAGGAACGGCACGATTCCCTTGCACTGCGTGTGCAGCGATGTCGGCGGCGGAACCGTTTGCAGCCGCTGCGGGGCCCCGTTCATCGCGTAGCTTTCGCCGTAGCCGGCCCACTTATAGGGAACCGCGCCGTTGTTGTAGAGGGCGGAACCCCACAACATGCAGCCGTGCGTCATCATGCTCTTCTTCACCGCCAGCACTTCCTTCCCGTGACATTGCCCGCAACTGATGTGCGCCACTCGCAGGTCGCCGGGGTTCACGAAGCGGATGAACGCCGGGTCTTCGTGGTTGAGGAGCGTATAGGAGCGGATGGGATTGGCCGACGTGACCCACGCCTGCGGGAAACGGGGATGCACGTGGGCGGCTTCCATCGTCGTCGCCGCGGGGTCGCCGCCGTGGCAATCGCAGCAGCCCAGATGCACCGTGTCCTTCTGGTGCATGTCTTCCACGCCTTGATGGCATTGGATGCAGCCGTGACTCTTGGCGAAGGCATCCTCGGCGGTTTGCTTGTGGAGATCGACGCCCTGCAGCTCCGGCGGAAGGGGGTATGGTGTGTAGGTCGGTTCCTCCGGCGCGAAACCGCCAGCGTGAAGCTGGGGAGGAGGAAGCTCCTCGTGCACGTCGACGGGCGCGGGGGCGATGTGGTTCGTCTGCCGCACGGGCTGGTAGCGGCGCTGGGCGAAGGCGGTCTCGGGCGACGGCGAATCGGATCGCGTGATTGCGAGCACAATCGCCGCCGCGACCGTCGCGATGATCAGTCCGATGATGCCGAAGGAGCGTAGCATGGAATCGTCCAATCCTCTGATCGATGTTCCCTGCGTCAATACAGCAGGATCACCTCCGCGAAGGCGGCGTAGAGCGTGTCTACGTCTCCTGCGATGGGGTTGTACAAGTCTTCGAATCCGTCGCCGGGGATCAGCGCCGAAACGCCCCCTTCGATGATGATGTTGTTGTTCAACAGCGGGCGGTACTCCAGGCCGGCGCTGAGGTCGGTCCCGATCTCAGAATTGATGTTGCTCTGGAACACCAACTGCTCCAGCACGTCGCGATGTTCGAACCAGAGGAAGTTGACGTTGTTGATTGACTTCAGCTTCGGCGTGATGTCCGCGTCCAACCCCACGTTGAGCAAGTACAGCCCCGGGTTCACGAAGTTCGTCTGCCCCTGAAACTTGCTGGACCGCAAGTTGGGCACAAGGCTCTCGCGCTGCACCAGGTTCACGCCGAAGAGCCGGACCTGCTGCCGCTGCCAGTAGCTGAACTTGCCGCCGGCGAAGTTCGGGTTGTCGAAGATGGCGTCGAAACCTTCCGCATCGTCGTCATCAATGTCGTCGTCGCCCGAGGCGTAAAAGGCCGAGCCGCGGAAGCGGACCCAGTCGCGGTCGTAAGAAAGCTCCAAGGCCGCCATGTGGGCGGTGATGTCCTGCGGCTTGCCCGCCAGCGGGTTCAAAGAATCCCGGCCGAAGACGGTGTAATACGCATGCACCACGTTGATGCGGTGGATGTGCCCGAAGCCCGTCCAGCCGAAGTAGTAGGACTTCACGTCGTGCGGGGCGAATACGCCCACGGGGTCGGGCCGCACCAGGAAGTCATTCTCGTCAAACTTGAAGCTCGGCTGGTCATGGTTGTAGTGGAAGCTGAACTGCGTCGCGTAGCCCGGCCAGATGAAGTCCTGCCGATACCAGTTGGCGATCCACGTGTTCTGGTGGCGGTCGTCGAAGGTGTTGAGCAGGCTGTTGGTTTCCTTCTCCGTCTGATCGAACCATGCCAGATTGAACTGCTCGCGGTTGGCGACGCGGGTGCTGAACAATCGCACGCCGCGGTTAATGTCGGCGAAGATGAAGCCGCGAAAGTCGCTGATGAACGGCTGCGATCCGGCCCGCACCGACGCCGTGTCGTAATGCGGGCTGAGGTCCGCGAGCTTCGCCTCGACCCACCATTCCTCCAAGGCGAAGTCGGTGCGGAAGCGGGTCGTTCCCTCGCGCACGTCGGGATTCACCACCGCCAGCTCTTCGACGTCGAGGTAGTTGTAGTTGAAGATCGGCGTCACTCTCGTCCGCCAGTCGGGCTGCATGAACGCCGCGTCGCCGTGGAACAGCT
>JAHWKS010000253.1 GCA_019347795.1 Planctomycetota bacterium
GCCTCGCTTCCGCTCCACGCCCCCCTTCTCCAGCTCCAGATCGTCGATCTCCGGTACGCGACCAGCCCCGTGCACCACCAGGTCCGCTTCGATCGTCTCCTCTCCACGCTCGGTTGCCGCACGGATGACGAGTTGCTTCCCGTTCTTCTCAATCGCCTTAAGGTCCGTGTTCAACCGGACGTCGACGCCCGCTTCGCGCGTGGCGGCCACGAGTTGGTCCACCAGGTCCGGGTCGAAGTGCTTCAGCGGTCGATCGCTACGGTGAAGGATGATTACCTGCGCCCCGGCCTGCGCCGCCACGTGCGCGAACTCGAAGGAGATGTAGCCGCCGCCGATGAAGACGACTCGCCGCGGGAGCGCCTCCAGCTCCAGGAACTGGGTGCTTGTAGTCACGTGCTCCTCGCCGGGAATATCCAGCGGCCTGGGCTTGGCGCCGCTGGCGATTAGAATGTGACGCGCAGTCAGCACCTCGTCGCCCACTTGAATGGCGTTTCGATCGACAAACCGGGCGCGGCCGTGAAAGACGGCGATCCCCGCCTCCGAGAACCGCGTCTCCGTGGACTCGGGCACAGGGTCCGTGAAGCTGCTCTTGAAGCGGATCAATCCCGGCCAATCCAATCGGACGGGGGCGCCGGGGGCGAGCAGGCCTTTTTCTGCGTCGCGAGCGTGCCAGTCCACGAGCTCCGCGGCCCGCACGAGCACCTTCTTGGGATCACAGCCGCGCAAGGCGCACGTGCCGCCGAAAGGGCGGGAGTCGATCACGGCGACTTCCCAGCCGGACGAGCGGCACTTGCTGGCCGGCGAAGACGCCGCGCTTCCCGTGCCGATCACGATCAGGTCAAAGTTCACTGGCATCGAATTTCTCCCCAACGCTGGAAGACGGCGATCGCCGCGTCGTAAGCGACGTCGACAATTCGCAGGTTCTCCAATGCTGCAACGCCTGTGCCGCTGTGCCGCTCGATGTGGCCGTGCAACCGGGTTCCCAACGAAAGTTCGCGTGAAGAGCAGCGAAGCGATTTCAGCCCCGCATTGTGAGTCAAGTCACAGACCGTGTCGGGCTGGACCGGGTACGATTGGCTTGGATAGAAGCATTGTTCACGGAGCGGGGTTTCGGCGGCTATGCTGCACGAAGCCCGCAGGTTTGGGGGAGTTTGTCTTAGGCGCGAGATACAACCACGTCCTTTCGCATTCGCCTCCTGGCGCTTCTCGCCCTGGTCGCTTTGGCGCCTCATTTCGGCGGCGCTGTTTACGCCCAAGAGCCGGCGTTTGATCCGCAGGTGGTGATTCCCCGGGCCATGCCCGCCATCATCAAGGCGCCGACGGATTCCGCCGAGGAGGCGAATCAGTGGTTGAACGAGGCCGAGCTGGTGCTCGGCGCGACGGTCAACGGCCAGTCCCGCGCCTATCCGATCAACATGCTTACGGGCGCGCAGCGGGAGATCATCAACGACCAACTGGGCGGGCGGGCCATCGCCGCCACCTGGTGACACCTCTGCCACAACGGCATCGTGTATGCCTCTCGCGTTCAAGGACAAGACCTGACCTTTGTCGTCTCAGGAATGCTCTGGCAGCGGAGCCTGGTGATGATGGACCTGGAGACCGGCAGCCTCTGGGCTCATCTTTTAGGACGGGCCATGCGGGGCCCGCTTCAAGGAGAAGAGTTGGAGCGCCTTCACTCGGTGATGACCGACTGGAAAACGTGGCGCGACGAGCATCCAACCACCACCGTGCTGAAGCTTTCTCGCACGGCGGAAGAGTACCAGCGCACCTTCTATCGGGATTCTTCGCAATTTGTGCTCGGCATCGCCGAAGGAAACGCCGCCCGGGCCTGGCCGTTTGATCAACTCGTGCGGCAGCCGGTGGTGAACGACGAATTCGCCGGCAAGCCGCTCTTGATCGTCTTCGTTCAAGGAAGCAGCACCGCGCTGGCCTTCGACGGGCGCTACAACGGCCATACGCTCACGTTCTCCAACGTGGGTGGCGAACTGATCGACGATCGGACCGGATCGCAGTGGGACCCGGCCAGCGGGAAAGGGGTGGCGGGACAGCTCAAGGGCGCCCAACTGACGCCGGAGGTCGGCGTCGTGTCCTACCGCCGCGCCTGGCGCGACTTCCATCCCCAGAGCACGTACTGGCGCGCCGAGTAAAAGCGTTCCGCTTCAGCCTCGGCCGTCAGCACCCGAGGCGTCACGGGCCGGGGCGTCGCGGCGCCACGCCGCCACGCATAAGCAGGCGAACCAGGGTGCGAATTCGATCCACGTCACAACGTAATCGAAGAACGCCTGCCCGCCATACGAGGTTCCGCCGACCGGACCTTCGGGATAGTGATAAGCCAGCCAGAACCGCAGGTAGTACGCGAATGCGATTCCCGAAACCGCCCACCAGGCCCTGCCCCGAGCAAAAGGGAGCAGCGGCAGCGCCCAGGTCCAGTACCACGGGTTTTGTGTCGGCGAGAGCAGCCAAAACCAGGCCAGCGTAAGGAAAGCCGCTTCCAGGAAAGAATCGAGGCGACGCCGCCGGCTCGCCCGCCATGCCAGCCCGAGTGCGACAGCGAGAAACGCAACGGACGTGAACGCGCGCGTTACAAGAAAAGCCGCCATGCCAGCATCGACGGCCAGGCGAGACGCGAGCGGCTCGATGAGCGCCTTACGCCACGCATCGGGAACGACCGCAAACCAAACCTCGCTCGAGCCGGCTGAGGCGCCGGACGGACGCAAATTCTCGACCAGCAGCATGAACAGGAAGTCGTTCATCTCCCACCGGGTCATGAAAACCGCCAAGCCGGCCTGAGGCGATTGCGGCGACGAGGCGGCCGCCGGCTCGGTCAATAACATCGGCGCCAGCAAGACGCCGCTAACCGCCAGCGCGATCAGGCCGAGCTTTACTGCATGTCGCCAGCCGACTTGCACAAACGCGACGCCGACCAGCAGCGGAACGAGAACGACGCCGTACAGCTTCGCCCCCACCGCCAGTCCTAAGAAAACTGCTCCCGCAGCGCCCCACAGCGCAGGGCGTCGGCAGCGGCTGTCGAAAAGCGATTTCGCCGTGAGCCAGACGGCCGCCGTGGTGAAGCAAACGGCAATCGCATCCAGATGACCGCTGTTGGCGAATTCCTTCAGCACAAGGGGACACCAGGCATAGGCGATCACCCATGCCGGATGGCGGCCGGCCATCCGCAGCAGCAACCACACCAGATAAATCGTCGCCCCGTCGAAGAGGAGCAGCACGGCCTTGAAAATGGTCACCCGCTGAAACACGGATGCGCCGGCGGGGATGGTCCACTCAGCCATCGCAAACACGACCTGGCTGACCGGCGGGTAAACGGTGGTAAGCTCGCCAAAATGAATTCGCTGCAATGCCTCTCCCAGCGACGCCGAGCGGTCTCGCAACTCCGCCAGATGTCGCAAGTCGGCGGGTAGCTCGCCGTCGTCTGCGTCTGCGGCCCGCACCTGCTCCGGCGCGTAGCGAAAAGGGTTGACGCCGTGCGCTGCCGCCGCGCCGTCCCAGAGATAGCGGTAGACGTCAATCTCCTGGATCGGCTCGGAGGTCAACAGCGCCAGGCGAAAGACGATCGCCGGCACGATGATGGCCGCGGCAAGGCGGCGATCCGCGCGACACTTGACGCCCAATGCGATCGCCGCCGTGTACAAGGCGAAGCAAGCCGCAAAGAGAGCAAGCACGGCCAGGAGCGGGCGCTCCGTAAACCCCTCGCCGAAGACGAACCGATGGCTCAGAACGGCTACTGCCGCATACAGAACCACCGACGCGCCCCCCAGCGCGACCAATCCCCGGAAGGAAACATCGGCATCCCGACTCTGTGTGAGGTTCGCGGCTCCCATGGCCGGCGCCGCTACCGTGTCGTGTGTGGTCGTTGTCCCCACCAGTGCTTCCCGCCGTACCTGGCGATGGTGTAGAGAATCTTAGCGCCTGCCGTGATGGTTCCGCTGACGGTTCCGCTGATCTTGCTCACGCCGATTCGCCGCCGATAAGGAACGGGAATCTCCAGCGTTGGCACACCCGCGACCGCGGCCTTGATCTGCATCTCGACGGTCCAGCCGAAGTTGCGGTCCTGCATCATCAGGCGACGCAAGGCGTCATAATTGATCGCCCGGAACGGCCCCAAGTCGGTGTACCGAGATCCCCAAAACAGCCGCATGAGGAAGCACGCCAACTTGTTGCCATAGATGCTCTGCGGCGGCATGGCGCCCGGTTCACGATTTCCCAGGAGCCGCGAGCCGAGCACGAATTCGGCCTCGCCGGCGAAGATGGGGGCGACCAGCGCCGGGAGCAGCTCGGGATGATCGCTGTAGTCGGCGTCGAGAAACACCACGACGCGGGGCGCCGTACCCGTGGCCTCGACGAGCGATTCCAGATACGCAAGCCCCGCCAGGCACGCGGCGCCGTAGCCCCGTCGCGATTCGGCGACCACCACGGCGCCGTGTTCCCGCGCGATCGCGGCGGTGGCGTCGGTCGAGCCGTTATCCACCACGATCACCTTTCCCACCTCCGGCAGGTCGCGCAGCACCAGCGGAAGCGACGCCTCTTCGTTGCGCGCCGGAATCACCACCGCGACTTCGCGAAGATGCGGCCGGCCGATGTCGGCCGCGACGCGGGGCTGCAATGGATCGAGCGACATCATGAGATGATCGGTCTTCACAACCTCAGCGAGAGCCGGAGCCTTGGAGCATCGGCGCCGACCGGGCGCCCGATCCGCTCGGCGGCGCATAGGATGGTTCGGTGTACGTCGGCGCGGACGTCGGCGGCGGAGTGTACGCCGGCGCCGAGTACGAAGGATTCACATACGACGGCGCCGAACAACTGCCGCCGCGACAGCCGCGATCATGCGAACAGCCAATCGCCATCAAACCAGCGGACGCCACGATCACTCCCCCTAACAGCCAACTAGTCCTCTTCATTGCGAATCCTTTCAGGTTAACGCCCCGCGCCTCTTCGCGCAGAGCGATGGCAGAACATCCTTGTTCGTACTTTCGACCGCGATCCGCCCCCTTCTCTGTGAGGAGCGTAACACTGGCTACCGGCGCGACGCGCTGCGGGCCGCTGATCGATCGTTCAGCCCCCAATCGTAGTCGAGGTAGGAAACGCGGGCCGTCCCGCTTTGGGAGAGCCGTTGAGCCTGCTCATCGGGCAGGTAGGGCGAGATCCGCCGCATCTGCTCGGCCTGATTCGCTCCGAAATCCTCGGCGAACCACTGCAGAATCGGCGAAACAAAAAGCGTATTCCGGGCCGCGTCGTAATGGAATTTACTCTGGTCGGCGAAGAAAGCCCGGGCGTTGCGAGTCAACTGCGTCTCGAGTTGCTGCGGGGTATACGCTTCGTTCAGCAGCCGAGGACACCCGATCGACGCACAGACGATCGCGAAGTGAATCCTCGGTTCGCCCATCTTGCGCAGGATTTCGTGCTCGATCTGATGGAGTGAGTAGCCGCGGCCGGCCACGAGCAAGTGCAGGTCCTTCCAAATGTGATATCCAAACAGCTTGGGGGTGTGATTGCGGATGCTGCTCGTCGGGTACTCTCGCAAGATGCCTTTGACCGTGACCGCATTGTAGGCGTTGATCCAGTACGCGATTTGCGCCGCTCGGCCGGCCTCCGGTCCGAATGAGGCCGCTGAGAGGTGCGCCCAATACCGGTCGAGGGCTTGTTGGTCGGCAGCCGAACCTTTCCAGCCGGTGTAGTTCACCATTCCTTCCGAATCGACGTACTTTCGCAGCAGGCCGTTCCATAGCGAGTGGTCGATTTGACTTACCGGAGTCCGCTGCGCCGCGGGGACGTTCGCCCCAACATTGACGGTCGGCCCCGCCAGGCAAGACGCGGCGCCAGAATACGCTCCGAGGCTTAAGGCGGCCCCGAAAGCTAAGATTGTCGGCCAGAAACGATTCATTGCGCGACTCCTCTCGCGGATATCCTTGACCGTTCGCGCGAAGGCCGTCGCACGGCGTTCGCTCCCACGCGCAGATCATCACAAAAAGCGCGATTTCCGTCCGTGAACCCGTCCACAAATCAGGCGGAAAAAGCTGGGCCGTTAATCGCGCGCTGCATTCGGGAATGATCAACGTGTCGCCAACCTGACCGAACAGGCCGAACGAAGATCGCTTTCCTTGCGCGTGCAACATGCAGGCCGCGTAATGCCCAGGTGTGAAGCAGGTCACACAACTTCCCCGTTTTCTCCACACGTTTACTGCGGAGCACTGCGTTCTCGGCGGAAGCGAACTCCCTACCCGTTGAGGGCGCGTTGTTTGCAGGAAAGCCGGACGGATTCAACCCATCTTCCCGAGGGAGCTGAACCGTTCAATTCTGGGACGATGTAGGCGGGCGCGACGTTCTCCCATACGTTCAAGACATGAATCCGCGGGACCTGCAATTCGGATTGACCCGCGGCCGCCGGCGGGGATACATTGACCCCACGTTTCGAGTTGTTGCGCGAGTGGCTGAAGGGATTCGGGAGTCATGTACGCGTTGCGAGCTTTGGCCCAGGCGTCGGATGCGCCCGGGCGTCGCGGGGAAATTCACCAGCCCGATCAATACACGGCTTTGACCGCGCCGGCCGTTATCGACTCTCCCCCGGCAGCGGCACTTCTCTTCGATCCGGAAAACGTCTTCTACGACGCCACCCTCTGGAAGCGTTGGCTTTCCCAACTGCTGACGCGGATGGGACTTCACGCTCCCTTTCCCGATTTCTTCACCCGCTGGGAGGAGGAATGCCGCGAGGAAGTCGACTTGGGGCGCCGGGACTATTGGGACGCCCTGCGGGAATATCTCGCTCAAGAGGGGCTCTCGCCGGGGATGATCGCCGAAGTGTTCGCGGCCGGCGTTCGCAGAAAGCACCGCTTTGAATCGGATGTGCGGCCCCTCGCGGGCGTGGCCGAGACGCTGATGCGGCTCTCGGCGAGGGGATTCGCCCTGGCCGTGGTGTCGAACACGCCCCGGCGGTCGGAGCACGTATTGCGGGAGCTGGACGGCATGGGCTTGAGAAATCTCTTCATGGCGAGCGTCACCTCGCTCGACATCGGAGAGGCCATGCCGCAGGCGGGCTGCTATCGGGCGGCGCTGGAGCGGATGGGACTGGATGCGGCGGAGGTCGTCTTCATCGCCAGCCAGCCGCGATCGCTGGAGGGGGCGGCGCGGCTGGGCGTGCGAACCATCGCCTTCAACTCCTATCCTGCCGCGCCGCCTTCCGCCGCCTCGCTGGAGCAGTTCCCCGAGCTTTGCCGGATCGTGCATCCCGCGCGGCGGATTCAGCGTGCCGGATAGGCCGGAAAGTCGCGCATTTCTTCATGATCCGCCTAAAGCTCCCGGCTTGAACTGCCGATTTCTCCGAG
>JAHWKS010000254.1 GCA_019347795.1 Planctomycetota bacterium
AGCAGCGAGTACATCACCGGCACGGCAAGCAGCGTTAGGAGGAGCGACAGCGTCTGTCCGCCGACCACCAGCACGGCGATGGAGCGGCGTTCTTCGGCGCCGGGGCCGGCGGCGATCAGGAGGGGGAACATGCCCGCGACGAAGGAGATCGCCGTCATCAGGATCGGGCGCAGGCGGTCGCGGTTCGCCTGGAGGATGGCCGCCTCGCGCTCCATGCCGCCGGCGCGGAGCTGGTTCATGTGATCGACCTGGAGGATCGCCGCCTTCTTCACCACGCCGAACAGCACGAGAATGCCCAGGGCGGAGTAGAGATTGAGCGTCTCGCCCCCCAGCCACAGGCTCAAGAGGCCGAACGGCACGGCGATAGGGAGCGAAAACAAAATTGTAAGCGGGTGCACGAGGTGCTCATACTGGGCCGCCAGCACAATGTACATGAACACGAACGACAACAGGAACGTCCAGGAGAAATCCTGCAGCGTGCGGTCCAATTCCCGCCCTCGCCCCAGCACTTGCGTGGCGCAGCCGGGGGGGACGCCCAGCTCTTCGGCCGCGGCTTGCACCGCCTCCAAGCGATCGTTCAGCGCGTATCCTTCGCCGATGTTGCCGCGCACCGCCACCATGCGTTGCCGGTCGAGGCGGTCGATGCGCGAGGCGCTATAGTCTTCCTCGAAGCGCACCAGGTTGTCGATCCGTGTCAGCACGTTGGCGCCGGCGCCGTGCCCGAGACCGGCGATGAGCGGGGCCGACGACGTGGCGCCGTCATCCGGCGGCTGCGCGCGGACGTAGAGTTGCGAGATCGATCGCGGGTCGTCGCGGTCCACGCCCACCAGCCGCAGCTCGACGTCGTAGGCGTCGTCCGCGCGGTCGTCGTAGTAACGCGAGACGCGGTCGTCCCCGCCCACGGCGATTCGCAGTGTCTGGGCGATCTCGCGGACATCGACTCCCAAAGCGGCCGCGCGCTCGCGGTCGATGTGCGCCAACAGATTCGGCGTGCCGCCTTCGGCCGCGGTCACTCCCTCGCCGTGAGCAACCAGGTCGGGCTTACCGAGTTTCAGCGTCGTGTCTACATCCTCCATGCCGGGAATCTGAGCGACGCGGTCCCGCAGGCGGCTGCTGTAGTTGGCGAGCGTTTCCAAACTGGGGCCGGTGATCACGAAATCGACATCGACCGGCGCGCCCTGGCGGAACGACGTCAGATTGCGGACCGACGCCCGCAGTTCCGGATACCGTCCCACAATCTGGCGGACTTCCTGCATCTTGTCACGCTGAGAAAAATTGCCGCGGAAGGCGTCGGCCGGGTTTCCGGCGAGGGAGGCCTTCACCAGCCGCCCCAGCGAGAAGGTGCGTTCCTCAATGCCTTCCAGACGGATGTAAAGGCTGGCGGAGCTGGCGCCGCCGATACTGCTGCTGCCGACGGTGGCCTGCACATGCTGGACCCCGGGGATCTCCAGGAGGTCAGCCTCGATTACCTCCACCACCCGCTCCATGGCGGCGGCGGTCGTCCCCCGGGGGCCGCTCAGGCGAACTTCGAACTCCGCCTCGTCCACGTTGGTGGGAATGTAGTCCTGCTGGACCATCTGAAACAGCGGCACATTCGCCGCGATGACGACCAGCGACGCGCCGATCACCACCCACCGATGCCGCATCGACCACCGCAGGCAGAGCAGGTACCCGGACTCGATCCAGCGGTAGAACCCGCGCCGCGAGGCGGGCCGATCGGCCGAGCCGGCGTTGGCGCTGCGGAGCATGCGGCTGCACATCATCGGCGTGAGCGAGAAGCTCACCAGCATCGAGATCAGCACCGCCACCGTGGCCGTGATGCCGAACTGAAACAACAGCCGCCCGGCGACGCTCGAGAGAAACGACACCGGCAGGAACACGATCACCAGCGAGAGCGTGGTCGCCAGCACCGCCAGGCCGATCTCGCGGGTGCCTTCAATCGCCGCCGCCTTCGGCCGCAGCCCCTTCTCCTCGATCGTGCGGAAGATGTTCTCCAACACCACAATGGCGTCGTCGATCACCACGCCCACCATCAGCACCAGGGCCAGCATTGTCACGTTATTGAGCGTGAAGTCCATCGCCCGCATAAAGGCGAATGTGCCGATGATCGAGGTGGGAATGGCCACCGCCGCAATCAGCGTCGATCGCCAGGAGCGCATGAACAGCAGCACCACGATGCTCGCCAGGATGCTGCCGGCCACCAGATGGCTCTGAATCTCGTGCAAGGCCGCGCGAATGTAGTGCGATTGATCCTGGAGCACCTGGACCTGAACGTCGCCCGGGAGCAGCTCGCGGGCGCGCTGGAGCCGGTCTTTAACCCCTTCGATCACCTCGACCGTGTTCTCGCCCGACTGCCGCTGCACTTCCAGCACCACGGCGGGCTGGCCGTCGAAACGGGCGGCGGTGCGGCGCTCCTTCTCCCCGTCGATCGCTTCCCCCAAATCGCGCACCCGGACAGGAACGCCGTCCACGGTGGCGACCACCAGGTTCGAGAAATCGCCAGCCTCGGGCATGCGTCCCAGCGTCCGGAGGCTTAGCTCCCGGTAACCTGCATCGACCCGGCCGCCGGGAATCTCGGCGTTCTGGCCCATCAGGGCGTCGTGCACCTGCATGATCGAGAGCCGGTGGGCGGCCAATCGCTCGGCGTCGATGTTGACCTGGACCGCGCGGTCGGTGGCGCCGCTGATCACCACTTCTCCCACGCCCGGCGCCGACTCGATGACGTTCTTCACGCTCCGATCGGCCAGGTAGTACAGCTCCCGGCTGGTCCGCGGGCCGGAAACCACCAGCGACATGATCGGCGAGGCGTCCAGGTCCCGCTTCTGCACCACGGGGGGATCGATTCCCGGCGGCAACCGCTCCATGGCGCCGGACACCGCGTCACGGACGTCTTGCGTGGCGTTGTCGATGTTGCGGTTGAGATCGAAGGTGAGGATCAAAAACGACGCGCCGTCGCTGGTGATCGACCGCAGCTCGTCCACGCCGGCCACGGTGGCGACGGCATCCTCCAGCACCTGGGTCACTTCCGACTCCACCTCGGCCGCCGCGGCGCCGGGATACGTCGTGAAGACCCGCACCGAAGGCATATCGATGTTGGGAAAGCGATCGATGCCCAACTGGAAGTACGACGCCGCCCCCGCCACCACGAGAGCCGCGATGAGCATCGCCGCAAACACGGGGCGACGAACGCAGATTTGAGCAAGCCACTGCACGGGAGGACGGGGGGAGGGAATTGGGGAAAGGGGGTGATGGAGTAGAGAAGTGATGGGGTGGTGGAGAGTAGAGGAGTGTTGGAGTGTTGGAGTGTTGGGGGATTACCTGAATCGAGGATGCTCCGGCTCAACCCATTACTCCATCACTCCACCACTCCATTATTCCACTCCACCACTCCATTACTCCACTTCACCACTCCCCGCCCCTACTCCGCGGACTCGGTTGGCAGCGCCGCTTCGGTCGGCGGCAGCGAGGGCTTTTGAACCGCAATCACGCTTCCGGCGCGGCCTTCGCGGGAGTTGATGACGACCGAATCGGCGGGCGCCAGACCTTCCAGGATCTCGATTCGCTTTTCTTCGCGGCGGCCGGTGCGGACCGGCTGCTCGCGCCCCTCCCCGTCGCGCACCACCCAGACTTTTTGCACGCCGGCGAACTCGGTTACCGCGGTTGCGGGGACAGCGAGCGTCGTCGCGGACGGATTGACGACGATCTCCGCCTCGGCGAACAACCCCGCCTGCCAACGCAAGTTGGGGTTCGGCACATCCGCCTCGATCCAAAGCGCGCGGCTCGCCTGGTGCACCATCGGGCTGACGCGCGAAATCGCCGCCTCCACCGGTTGCGGCTCGCCGCTCACTTGAATCCGCACGGTCTGTCCGGGACGCACGGCGGCGGACTTGCTCTCGGGAACGCCGGCGGTGTAGCGGAGCTTATCGGCTCGCACCAGGGTCGCCACCGCCTGGCCGACCTGGACGTACTCGCCGGGCGCGGTGCTGCGCTGCTCCACGACGCCGTCAAAGGGCGCCACAACCGTCGCGTCCTCCAATCGCTGCCCGGCGAGCGCCAACTCGGCCCGCCGCAAACCGATGAGCGCGATCTGCTCTCCCACGCCGTTGAGCGCCGACTGGTAGCGAGCCTCGGCGGTTTTCAGCTGCGCCTGGAGCCGCTCGATCTCGGCGGCGCTGACCGACTGCCGCGAAAGTCGCTCCGTACGCGCGAGAGCGGCTCGAGCTTCCTCGACCAGCGCTCTTTCCAGCACCACGGGCGCCGCCTGATCGCGACGCAGCTCCGTCTCCGACTGCTCGGGGGCCATGCCCAGCGCGGCGCAAGCCTGACGAAGCTGGGCCTCGGCCTGCTTTACTTCCAATTCCAACTCGCGCCGATCCAACGCCAACAGGGGATCGCCGCGCTGCACCACCGATCCCAGATCGATCGGCACATTCTCGACGCGGCCGGCGATCTTCGCCCCGATCACGGCCCGCTCGTGACCCATCAGGCTTCCCTGCACGCGAACCACGTCCGGCCAGACCTCGCGCCGCGCTTCGACGACGGCCACCTCCCGCGCCGCCGAAGGGGCGGCCGTCGAAGTCTCCTCCGGCGAGTTGGAAGGAGCACAGCCGGCGAACCAGATCGCCGCCAGGCCCCACAGAGCGATCCCTCGCCTCAGGCTGGAACTGAATGGAATCACCCGCACGTGCATCAGGTCGGTTTCCGTCACAAATACAACAAGGGCGTCGCCCGGTGATCGGCGCCCACATGCGCTCCAATCCAAACGGCGATTGTACCACAACCCGAACGTCGCTTGTCATGCACGCAAGTCCGGCCGATCGGAATGGCCCAGGCTCTTGTCCGGGGCGATGGCGTCGCGAAGGCGTTGCTTCAGCTCTTTCAGCTCCGGGAGACGGCCCTCATCGGCGCGGGACCAGATGAGTTGCTCGCCGGCGCGAACTTCAAAGACGCCTCCTTCACCGGGGACCAGGGCGACCTCGCCGATCTCCTTCTCAAATGTCGTAAGAAGCTCCTGCGCCACCCAGGCGGCGCGGAGCAGCCAGCGGCAGCCGGTGCAGTAGACGATCTCGACGCGGGGCTCGTGCGGCATGGGTCAGGCGCCAAGGCGGCTGCGAAGCTCCTTCACTTCCTCCCGAAGCCGGGTGTTCTCCGCCTCGAGCTGCGCCAGGCGGTCCGTGACTTCCCCTTCCTTCGGCCGCATCACCAACCCGACCACGGCGATCACGCCCGCGATGAAGGCTGCGAAGCAGACCAAGCCGAGAAGGATGACCACGATCTCTGCCAAACCGATGCCGAACATCCCGCCCGACTCCATCTTCAAGCTCCCAGATCCAGATCCCGTCCGGCGGCGGGAAACCTACTTCACTTCGCGGCGACGCAGCTCGATCGGTCCCTGGCAACAGTCGCAGTGTTTCAGCTCGTACATGGCGATGGCGCAGATGTCGCACCAATAATCCAGTTCATACCTGCTCCCGTCCTTGATCTCGTAGAGCCGAATGACCTGCGCGAAGGGGGAATCGTCAAAACGCCGGACCAGCAGCTCCACGCCCATCTTCCGCAGCCGCTCATCCCGGCGAAACCCCCGCCCGCGAACGTCCTCGACGATCGGCACAAGCCGGCCGTCCGTTGTCTGAAGCGCGATCACGCGCTTCTCCGCCTCTGGCACAACGGTCACGCCGTGCTCCTCGCCCATCGCCTCGAAGAGCCACACGACCCGCCCCCGCAGCGTCTCCGACTCATGCCCCTCATCCTGCGCGAAACACGGGAAAGCGCAGAGCAGCGCCGCAACCGCAACTCCAATTTGCAATTTGCATTTTTCAATTTGCACTTTTCAATTCCTTCACTCTTCGACGTATCCCACCACCACCAAGTCCACCGGCAGTTTCCCTTCCTTCGCCGGCGCCTCCAGCCGGGCGATCCACCAATCATGCTCCTCGTCATGCGAGATCCCCGGCCGCGACTCCGCCTTCTCTTCCAGCTTCAACAGCGCGAGCGTCGCCGGATGACTCGCCTCGGCGGCGTCCATCGCCCGCTCCACGAGCGTCATCACATCGACCGGCGCCGCCGACTGGTCATCCGCCGCCCTACTCAGCAGAATGAAGTCCCGCGTGGCAAACGTACCGATGTGGGCGCCGTCCACCGGCTGCAAGGCGTACCGCATGGTGTACACGCCCTCGGGGATGTCCTGATCCCGAAAATCGCTCCCTTCCCGCGGATAGCGGATTACGCCCACTAACTGCCCCTGCTGCAGCGGATACTGCACGCTGCCCCCCGCCGCCGCGCCGGGATCAACGCCAAGGTCGTTAGCGAGCCAGATATCGGCCGCCTCACGGCTCTCCCCGCGAAACACCCGGGCGCCGGTCGCTTGCAACTTCCCGGCGATCTCGTCGCCGACGGCATCCACCGGCGCCGCCTCATCCAGCTTTTCGATGCGATGGTCGGCGGCTGCCGCGACGCCGGCGAACAACAACAGCAGGGGAAAGGCCAGCAAAGAGCGAACGTTCATGGCAGGATCTCTCAGGAGGGAATTCGCAAAGCGACGGCCGAACAATTGCATCAAACGAACAGGCTCATTATACAAGCGTGGGAAAGCCGGAACAAACCGTCGCCGCCGAACGCTCGCACGCCTCCGCCATGAAAATTACCGCTGTCGAGACGCTCGTTTGCCATGCGCGGATGCGTAACTGGGTTTTCGTGAAGGTGCTGACCGATCAGCCGGGACTCTACGGCTGGGGCGAGGCCACGCTCGAATGGCACACGCGGGCCGTGGTGGGAGCGATTGAAGACCTGGCCGAGCTGATCGTCGGCGAGGACCCGACGCGAGTCGAGCACCTCTGGCAGATGATGTATCGCCAGCACTTCTGGCACGGGCACGGCATTGTGCGGAGCACGGCGATCTCCGGCATCGACATCGCCTTGTGGGACATCGTCGGCAAATCCGTCGGCCTGCCGTGCTCGAAGCTCTGGGGCGGGCCGGTGCGGGACTTCATCCGCACGTACTGCCATCTCGGCGGCGGCAGGATGGAGGACTTTTACGAGACGCAAGCTGACGATGCACGGCGGTTCGCCGACCTGGCCCGGCAAGCGGTCGAAGAGGGCTACACCGCGTTTAAGTGCATGGCGGTTCCTCCCACGATGCCGCTGGAGGGACTCAAGCCGATCCGCTGGGCCGAGGCGGCGGCAGCGGCGATGCGGGACGCGGTGGGCGAGACGATCGATATCATGGTCGATTGCCACGCCCGGCCGTCACCCGCCATGGGCCTACAGTTCGGCAAGGCTCTGGAGCCCTTCGGCTTGTACTTCTTCGAAGAACCTTG
>JAHWKS010000255.1 GCA_019347795.1 Planctomycetota bacterium
CCGGCCGACCATTTCCTTCATAGACAGCTTCACATCCCACACGATTGCCGTGCGCGTGACCGACGGCGGCGGACTCTTTGATTTGGGAACCACGACGCTGCTGGACCTGCGGGCCTTGTACAGCGCCTTTCATGGTTTGGTGCCCGAAGTCGACGTGCTGAACGCTGAAGCGAGTCGCTTGGCCACCTTTGTCACGGACGCCACCGCGCCAGACTTGGTCGCAGAGCTCGATTCGATTCACGATGCGCTGACAAACATACAGGCCCAACTCGCTACCATTGCGGCTCGAATTGCCCTTGCGACAGAAGCCGATGTGCCGCCGCTAGAGGCGGACATTGCTGTCGTGACGCAGGAATCGGCGATTATTGGAGACCGGCTGAACGCCCTCGCGCGTCCTCTTACAAACAAGGCTCCTGTCGCCAATGCCGGGGCGCCTTACACGCTGGCAGAGGATGCGTCCGTGGCATTTACCCTGACTGGCTCGGACCCGGATGGCGACCCGCTGACTTTCCAGATCATCACCGGCCCAGCGCATGGCGCCCTGAGCGGCGTCGCCCCGCACCTGACATACACGCCAGGCGCCGATTTCAACGGCGCCGACAGTTTCACCTTCAAAGTCAATGACGGTTTGGTCGACAGCAGTGCGGTCACCGTCAGCATCGTCGTGACGGAAGTAAATGACGTTCCGGTGCGCACTGCGGGAACGGTCACCGACCTCACAGTGGCCGAGGACGCCGTCGCCACCTCCTTGGGCCTGGGCGCGCTGGCGTACAGCCCGGGCGGCTCGAGCGGAAATGAGACCAGCCAAGTCCTGAGCTTCGCGGTAAAGGAGGTTCCCGCTGCCACTCTCGGGACGATTCTGCTCGCGGATGGCGCTACGGTCGTTTCCGCCGACACAGGCTATAGCCTGGCGCAGATTCAGGGCATGCAGTTCAGGCCTACGCTCAACGCTCACGGTTCGGGCCAGTTCGCCTTCACCGTCACGGATAACGGCGCGACGAATGGGGCCTCCGATCCTAAGACCTTGGCCGAGTCACTGGCGATCGTTGTGAGTTCCGTCAATGACGCCCCGACTGCGGGCACGGTCGCGGACCAGACGGTCGAGGGCAGCACCGGCAGCTTCGAGGTAACTCTTGCCGGGCTGACTGCCGGGCCGGTCAATGAGTCCAGCCAATCTCTCACTGTCACGGCGACTTCGAGCAACCCCGGCCTGATCCCTGACCCGGTCGTCGGAACGATCGCGGGCGGGTCGGTCACCCTGACCCTCTCCCCAGTGGCCCGCACCCTCGGCACGGCCCGTATCACCGTCACCGTCCAGGACAACGGCGGCATCGCCGGCCCCGGCGCGGCCGACATGGTGACCCGTACGTTCGACGTGGTGGTCAGGGACACCACTCCTCCGGAGACGAGCATCGACAGCGGCACGAAGGGGCTGACCAACAGTAGCAGCGCCGCGTTTACGTTCTCCGCCACCGACACGGTCAGCGCCGCGACATTCGCATACAGCCTGGACGGCGGCCCTTACACGGCTTTGAGCGGAAATACGCTGTCTCTCACCGGTCTGGCGGAAGGCAAGCATATCTTGGACGTGCGCGCGACCGACGCGGCGGGCAACTCCGACCCCACGCCCGCCAGCATCACCTGGACGGTGGACACCGTGCCCCCGGACGTATCCGCCCCCGACCTGGACGCCGCCGGCGACACCGGCGCCTCTGACGGCGACGATATAACCAAGGCCACCACTGTGATTGTCCGCGGCACGGCGGAAGCCGGCAGCACCATCAGCCTCTTGGAAGGCACGTCGGTGCGAGCCACAGCCTTTCGGGATGGCGACGGTGCCTGGAGCTTCGATGTCAACTTGACAGAAGGCAGTCACACACTGCACGCCACGGCGACCGACGCGGCCGGTAACACCAGCACCTCAGGAGTTCTGACGGTCCTTGTTGACACGACGGCCCCGACCATCAGCGCCGCTCGCACTGGTCAGGACTATGCCGACGCCCACGCTGGCTGGAACGACACCGACGTGGTGGTGAGCTTCACGGCCAGCGACTCGCTCTCCGGCGGTGTAAGCAATCCCGCCGACCAGGTGCTGGCGAACGAGGGCGTCAACCAGTCGGCGACCGCCACGGTTGCCGACCTGGCCGGCAATAGCGCCAGTATCACCACCAGTGGAATCAACATTGACAAGACTGCGCCATCGATCAGCGGCGCGGCCGACCGCGCCGCCAACACGCACGGCTGGTACAACGCCGACGTCACGGTGACCTTCACACCCGGTGACGCGCTTTCGGGCGTGGACAGCGCAACCGGGCCGATCACGCTGGGCGAGCGCGCGAACCAGAGTGTCACGGGCGTCGTTATGGACAAAGCCGGCAACACGGCCGAGGTCACGGTCGGTGGAATCAATATCGACAAGACCGCTCCCACGATCAGTGGCGCGCCTGACCGCACGGCCAATGCGCATGGCTGGTACAACGCCGACGTGACGGTCAGCTTCACGCCCGGCGACGCACTCTCGGGCGTGGACAGCGCGACCGGCCCCGTCACACTGGGCGAAGGCGCGGGCCAGAGCGTCACGGGCACGGTCACCGACAAAGCCGGCAACAGCGCCAGCGCCAGTGTCGGCGGGATCAACATCGACAAGACCGCGCCATCGATCACAGCCCAGCGGGATACGGCGGCCAACGCTCACGGCTGGAACAACACCGATGTGGCCAGCAGCTACAGCGCGGCAGACGCCCTCTCCGGGCTGCTGTCCTCCGCCAGCGGATCGCACACGTTCACCGCGGAAGGGGCTAATCAGAGCCATACCTTCACCGTCGAGGACAAGGCCGGCAACAGCGCCAGCGCCACGGTCGGCGGCGTTAACATCGACAAAACGGCGCCGGTAATCACGGCCAGCCGCACGGGCCAGGCCTATGCCGACGCGCACAGCGGCTGGAACAACACCGATGTGGTGGTCAGCTTCACAGCCAGCGACGCACTTTCCGGCGGCGTGAGCAATCCCGCCGAACAGGTGTTGGGCGAAGGCGCCAACCAAACGGCCGCCGCCACGGTCACCGACCTGGCCGGCAACAGCGCCAGCGCCAGCATCGTGGGCATCAATGTCGACAAGACGGCGCCGACGATCAGCGGCGCTCCCGACCGGGCGGCCAATACCCACGGCTGGTACAAGGCCGACGTGACGGTGAGTTGGACAGCGAGCGATGCACTCTCTGGCGGCGTCACGGCGCCGGCCGACGTTGTGCTTGGCGAAGGGGCCAATCAGGTCGTGACGCGGACGGTGACCGACCTGGCTGGAAACTCGACGACGGGGACTGTCGGGCCGATCAACATCGACAAGGCTGCCCCGACGATCGTCATCGAAGGCTACGACATCGCCGTGCCGGGTGAATTGCTCGTTTATCTCGGCGGCAATAGCAGCGATAGCCTGAGCATGCTCGACGTGAACAGCTTTAGCTGGCAGATGAACACGCTCACCGGCGCGGACGATACCTTTAGCTTCACGCCGACGCAGCCTGGCGTCTACACCGTTGCCTTGAGCGCCGCCGACCTGGCGGGCAACCTTGCGAGCGCCGCCAAGCAAGTGAACGTGGAAACAGCGGTGCTGCGCAACGGCGAGTTGCTGGTCGGCGGGACGATTGGCAATGACGACATCTACATGGCGCCGTCCGGGGCCCCTGGCGCACTCGAAGTGTTCGTCGGCGGGGTTTCGCAAGGTGTGTTTACGCCGACCAACCGCATTTTGGTCTACGGTCAGGCGGGCCATGACGACCTGGAAGTGGCGGGAAGCATAAACCTTGCCGCCTGGCTCTACGGCGGCCAGGGAAATGATCGCCTGAAAGGCGGCGCGGGACCCGATGTGCTGCTGGGTGAAGACGGCGACGATCTGCTCGTGGGCGGCGGCGGGCGCGACATGCTCGTCGGCGGCAATGGTCTGGACCGCCTCGTGGGCAACGCTGACGACGATATCCTTATCGCCGGCCGGCTCGCGTTCGCGAATCAGGATAACGCGATTTCGCCCATCATGCAGGAATGGACTTCCGGCCGCGATTGGGACACGCGGACCGCGAACATCCGGGGGAGCAACGCCGATCCGGCGAGCTTCGCCCAACGCCTCAACGGTGAGTACTACCTCAAAATCGATGGAGCCGAACCGACCGTTGTTGACGACGGACAGAAAGACGTGCTCACCGGCTCGGCGGGCGCCGATTGGTTCTTTGCGCAATTGGACGGCGACGACGAGGCGGCGAAGGACAAGATTACCGACCTCGGCGCCGGCGAGTTCGCCGACGATCTCGACTGGATTCTCGCGGAATAGCGCGAATCGACCAGCCGAGGCTCACCAACCCCGGCGAACATTTGAGCCATTTCAACGAGCGTACCTCGCGGATCATCAACATCACCAGCGAAGTCTACCAGCGGGCGAGGAAAAATGGATCAGGACTCTTTGATTTCACGCTTTCTTTTCAAAGGGTCTTGACCCGGTCCTGACCCTTTTTCGTGTTCCGGCGAAATTCGATAGACCGAAGTCGCATAGATTTCGGTCCAGCCCTGAAAGGGCGCAACTCCGCGGCCAGGCCGGTCGCGCCCTTTCAGGGCTTTTGGTTTTTTCGACTATCGATCTCCCAGGGCTACGCCCTGGGCTATCGAGTTGGGCCGCTTCGCGGCTGCAACTGCAAGGCGGTAGGCGGTGTTGTCGGGGGCCAGCTCGACGGCGCGGTGGAAGTGGTGGGCGGCTTCTTCGGTTCGGCCGGTGATGTCCAGCAGCAGCCCGAGGGAATAGTGGGCTTGGGCGTTCTTGCCGTCGCGCTGAAGGATGAGGCGGAGCTGCTGCTCCGCCTCGGTGTGTCGGTCCTGGGAGGCCCACAGGTCGGCCAGCAGCAGGCGGGCGTCGGGGTGGTCGGGATTGCGCTCGATCAGGGGAATGAGGAGCTTTTCGGCGGTTTCGACGTCGCCGTGGGCGGCGCGGTCGCGGGCGGCGGCCAGTTGCGCGGCGTCCCGCTTGCGGTCGAACGCGGCGACCGCCTCCTCGCGGCTCTTGGCGGACTCGGCGTCCTTGCCGGCGATCGGCAGCGACGCGCATCCCGAGAGGGCGGCGAGCGAAGTCAGCAGCAACAGGAACCGTGGAGCCATATTCGTCAGCGTGGCTGCGAAAGCGGCGCCGGAATGACCACTTCCGGGATCTCCTCCAGCGGCGCCGGATAAACCTGCTCAAAGGAAAGCGGCGGGTGGGCCTCGTGCGGCGGGTGCGGCGGATCGAGGTTGCGGATCTTCCCCGGGACCCCCGGGTCCGGCGGCTCGCCCACGAGGATCGTCGGAGCTTCCCCTTCCCGCCACGGCAGCCCGAGTCGAGAGTATTCGCGCAGCGGATGCCCCCAGGGCGCCAGCCCTTCACGGAGGTGCGTCTCGACCGTGCGGTCCCCCACGCCGGCGGTCTCCACAATCTCGGTCCGCAGGTTGATCGCCTCCAGGCTTTCCGGATCGAAGTGGATGGCGAGGTTCGCGTACCGCAGCGCGACGTCGGCGTCTCCCGCCGTCCACGCCGCCCGCGCTTTGCGGGCGTACTGCATCCCGTAATATCGCTGGGCGAAGGGATTCATCTTGTCGTACCGCACATCCTGGCGCCGCAGGTATTCCGCCTTGCTCTCGGCGCCCTCCACCGCGGCCGCGGAAGAGCTGACGATCCGCGGCGTGAGCAGCACGAGGGTTTCTGTTCGGCGCAGCGTTTCCTCCTTACGTCGGAACGCGGCGCCGACCAGCGGCAAGGCCCCCAGGACTGGGATTTGCGTCGAGTTGGTGATTAGATCCTCTTTAATCAAGCCCCCCAGCACCACCGTGGCGCCGTCGCGGCACATGACGTTTGTGGTGACTTGCGTCAGGGTTTTATTCGGAAGCGGGGGGGTTGTCGTCTTGTCAATTGTCCCGCTCGACAACTCGGGGTGGACCTCGAGGCGGATCATGCCATCGGTCGAGATGAACGGCCGGATGTGCAATTTCGTCCCCACTTGGAGAAACTCGACCGACTGTTGCTGGTTCCCGGACGCGCTGGTGGCGATGCCGCCGAGATAGCCAATGTCTTCGCCAATGTGGACCTCCGCCCGTTGCTTATTAAGGACCATAACTCGGGGCGCGGCGACGATGTTCGTGTCTCCCACTTGCTCCAGAGCTGCGAGAAATGACTCGACGCTCGCGCCGAGGAAGGCGAACCTGAGGCCGCCAGCCAACGCGCCGTTCGCCGGCGTGCCCAACAAGATGTCCCCGTGGTCGCGCAAAAGCGTGAGATCGACACCAAAGGAATTCTCATCCTCCAGCCCCACCGTAATGATCATCGCCTCAATGGCCACCTGCAACGGCCGTGAATCCACCTCCAGCACAAGCTGATCGACGTGGTTGAGTACCGACTCATAATCCTGCACGAGCACCACTTCGGCGCCGCTGAACGAGTTGCCTCCCGCCTGATCGTGGTCCGTCCCGATCCCGACTTGGGCGGCATTGGAAACTGAGATCTTGCCGACCGTGGGCGTGATGATCGGCGACAGCAGCTTTTCCAGCTCCGCGGCGGTGATGTAGTTCGGCCGGTAGACGCGGGTGCTGATGCGATCGTGCGCGTGGTCGATGGCCACGAACTCTTCGGGCGTGGCGACGTAGATCACATTCCCCTCGCGGCGGGCGACGAAGCCGGTGGCCTTGAGCACCGCGTCGAGGGCGGCGTCGGCGGTGACGCCGGAGAGCCGGGCCGTGACGGCGCCTTGCACCGTGGGGCTGGCGATGATGTTCAACCCATGCTGCTCGCTGAGCAGCTCCAGCACCTGCCGGAGATCGGAGTTCCGCAGGTTGAGCACGAGCCGGCCGTCCCCTTCATCGGGCAGGATTCGCGTCTCGCGAGTTTCCGGCGGGGCCGGGAGCGGCGCGGCGTCGGGCGGCCTCGGCGGCGCGAGCTCGGGGTCCTCGCTCTCCGCGGGCGCCGGTTGTTGAAACGTCGTCAGCCGGGTTTGCAACGACTCGCGCTGACGATCGGCGATTTCCTCCGCCCGTCGCAGCTTCTCCTCGATCCGCCCCATTTGCTGGGCGAGCGTCAACTGAAAGACCGAATCTTGGGCCGGCGCTGAGAGAGCGGGCGCGGAAGGCGGAGGAGTCTCACGCGCGGCGGGGTCCGAAGATTCCTCGGCGCCGGGCTTCACGTCATGCGAGGCGACCCGCGTCTCGGCCATCGGCGCCCAAGGCGGGCGCAGCGCCGCCGCGTCGCCGGGCGGCTCGGCGCGCGTCGCCAGCGACACCGCCAGAGCGAAGCCTCCCGCGGCGAACA
>JAHWKS010000256.1 GCA_019347795.1 Planctomycetota bacterium
GCGAAGAAGCGGGTTCGATCGCAGGGGGCGGCGGTCGCCCGCCGCCGGGCCAACGCCGTCCTCGTGGGGCCGCCCGCCAGCGGCCGGGAGCACGCGGCCCGCACGATCCACGCCCTCCGCCGGAGCGACCCCCCCGCGCCGCTGGCGCCGATCGACTGCACGCTGGCCGACGCCGAGATCCTGCAATCGACGATCGTGGCCTTGGTGCAGCGGGGGCTGGAGAAGCGCTCGGCCGAACCCGGCGTGCTGCTCCTCTTGGACGTCGATCAGCTTCCGCGCGAAGCCCAGGCGGAGCTGGCGGGGTTCTTGGATGTCCCGGATTTTTGCCTCTCGGCGCTCTCCACGGCGAGCCGTCCGTTGTCGGCGTTGGGGGAAGACTGCTTTCGCGGCGACTTGGCCATGCACTTGAGCACCGTGGTGATCGAGCTTCCCCCACTGCACCAGCGTCGGCAGGACATTCCGCTGCTGGCTCAACTCGTGCTGGAGGACGCCAACGCCGAGAGCGAGCGGCAACTGTCGGGCTTTGCGGAGAGCGCCCTCGACGCGCTGGCGGCGCATCCGTGGAGCGGCGAAATGAATGAACTGGTCGCCGTGGTTCGCGAGGCCCGCCGCCGCGCCTCCGGTCCGCGAATCACGCGGGCGGACCTTCCCGAGAGGGTTGATCTGGCCGCCGACGCCGCCGCGCATCCGCCTCGGGAAGTCGAGAGGATCGTCCTGGATGAGTTCCTGGAGCAAGTCGAGCGCGACCTTCTGGAGCGAGCGCTTCGCGAGGCGAAAGGCAATAAAACCCTCGCCGCAGAGCTACTCGGCGTCTCCCGCGCCCGCCTCCACCGCCGCTGCGAGCAATGGGGCCTGGGGTAATCTGGTCGCTCCCTCAGAGTGCATTGCTGAAGGTCAAACCATCGTGTCATTCCCTACGATGCGACCTCGCGCAGCGGCGCCGGGGCGAAATCGCCTGGCGGGGGGCGGGGGACGGATGACAGCGGTTTTCTATGAATTATACTAGCACCCAAAAGACTGCACTCAGGACGATGCCCATGGCTGGTTACGCACCTCCGAGGAATCTCTTCATGCCCAAGGCGCTGTGTATTACGGGGATGGTGATATCCGTCCTCCTGGCGATCCTCTTTGTGGCGGACCTCTTGGGCGGCTGGCTTTTCCCCGCACTGGCCCCCTTCGGCGGCGCCAGCTATAAGTCGTGGATGGGTATCTGGTTTCTGATCTGCGCCGGCGCCCTGGGGTATCTGAGTTGGGCCACCCTGCAGGAGCAGTAGAGCGGCCTGCGGGCGGCGCGGCCGCTCGTTTGACATCGCATCGGGCCGACCTAGGATTGGGTGACCGACGATCGGCGCCGCACGGGAAGACGTGAGGGCCGCTCCCGGGGCAGATCCTTCGGGCATAGCGAATCGGCAACCGGACATGGGCCACAAGGTTCTCGTCGCCGACGACTCGGGCACGATGCGGAAGATCATTCGCCGCGCGCTGGCGGCCTCCGGCGTGACCGAGTCGATGGAGGCCGGCGACGGCGCAGCGGCATGGGATCTCTTCCGGGCGGGGGGCGTCAGCCTGGTCCTCACCGACTGGAACCTGCCGCACAAGACAGGCTTGGAGCTGCTGAAGGAGATTCGGCAGGTAGATCGGATCACGCCGGTGATCATGATCACCACCAAGGCCGACAAAAGCTGCGTCATGACGGCCATCGAGGCCGGCTGCAACGATTACCTGGTCAAGCCCTTCACCGCCGACGCGCTGCGGCAGAAGCTTTCAAGATATATCGGTTGAAGGATCCGCGGACTTACCCACAGCCGCGCCCCAGCCGCTTGCCTTTCCGAAGGCAAGCGGCTTTTTGTTTGCCCGGTTCAGGAACCGGACGCGAGCGCGTCGCGGCTGATGGTCGAACTCAGCCGCGCGGGGTAGCGCGTCGCGGCTGATTAGCCCACTTTCCGCAGCGACTCGGCCTGATCGTCGCTGGTCGGCTCGTGGGGGAGCTTCACCGAGGCGGCTCGCGGGGTGCGACGCTCGGGCATGAAACCCCGCTGCCCTCCTTCAAAGAACGCGCGAAAGGCCGCCGCGGGGCCGCTGGAGAACTCCGCCGCCAGCTCTGCGAGCACCTCGCTCCACGTCAATCCGCGGCGATAGATCACCCGGTACGCCGCCTTCAGTTGGGCGATCTCTTCAGGCCTGAAACCTTTCCGCTTCAGCCCGATCTGGTTCAGCCCCACCACGCGGCTGGTCAGCCCGTCCAGAGTCACGAACGGCGGCACGTCTTTGTTGACGTGCGACTGCCCGCCGACCATCGCGTAGCTGCCGATGCGGCAGAATTGATGGACCGCCACCGCCGCCGAGATGTAGGCGTGGCTGTGGACCGTCACGTGGCCGGCCAGCAGCGTGTTGTTGGCGATGATGTTGTGATCGCCGACCACGCAGTCGTGGCCGAGATGCGCGCCCGCCATCAAGTAGTTGCCGTCGCCGATGCGGGTGACGTGGTCGGCCTTCAATCCGCGGTGCACCGTCGCCGCCTCGCGGATTACGTTGCCGGCGCCGATGACGACTTTGCCGAACGGCCCCTTGGCGTTGACGTACTGCGGATCGCCGCCGAGCACGGCGTGCTCATGGATCACGTTTCCGGCGCCGAGCGAGGTCCCCTCGCGAATGGCGACGTAAGCGGCGATGCGGCACCCGTCGCCGACCTCCGCCCCGCCTTCAATTACGCAGAAGGGGCCGATGCGCACTCCGCTGCCGATCGTCGCATCGTTGCTGATAACCGCGGTCGAATGGATCTGACTCACAGGCGAGACTCCCCAAGGAGACGCGGGCATGGGCCGTCCGGTCTTATCGGCCGGCGCGGCCGGAGAAGTTGAGCCGATCGCCGTCAGGCAACCGCACGCGGCCCAGCCCCATCGCGGCCGTTTCGAAAGGCGACTCACCGGCGGCGGGATACTCGCGGGCCGTCTCCGCCACGTGCAGCGCATAACGATCGCCGGCCAACTGCTTGGCGGCGATCACGATCGTGTAAAGATCGGGAGTCAGCCGCCGCTCGATCAGCGACAGGTTGCGGATGTACTTCAGGCAGAGCCGAAGCTGGTGCGGCGTGATCTTTCGCGCCCGCCGCTTCAGTTCCGCCCGATACCCGTCGCGGGCGGTGACCAGCAGCTCTTTGACCATCGACCCCTGTCAGCCGGTGATGGCGGCGCTGCGGGCGGCGCTGGGCGAGCACATTCCGCGGGCGTTCATCGATCTGGAGACGGCTCGCTTTGAACCGCTCGCGGCGGTGATGCCCGACCCGTACGCGCTCAAGCAGGTGGCGCTGGAGCGATTCGCCGCGGCCGTTCTTCCCCTCGCTGCCGCGTCCGGAAGGGCAGCCGCTGGCCCGCGCGGTCCACATGGCGGCGCGGCTGCGGGAGTTGGAGCAGAGGCACGAGTCAATCCTGCTGGTCTGCTCGGCCCTGGAGTGGCCGTGGATTCGCGAGGCGTACACGGAGCAGGCGTCGGCGGTCGCGGAGGATGACGATGTCGAGCCGACGGAGACCTTCACCGTCGATCCCCGCACGCTGATCTTTCTGCTGGGGGAGCTTCCTTTCATCACGGGCCTCTACGAGCGGGCCCGCGCGGAGTTGGGGGACGACGAGAATCTCTCGATTGACGGCGTGACGTAGCTCAACTCCGGCTCGTCGTCCGAGTCATCATCGTCGTCAAGCTCGGGCGACCACTCCGTGAGGAACCTCGGCGCCGCACGCTGCGCTACGATCGCCGGGGCGGGGAGATGAGCGATCGCCGCTTCCACGTCGGCTTGAAAAGAGGGGGGCAGGGGAACAGCGACGCAGTCGTAGCGCTGGCGCAACATGCGGCGCCGCACCTCGAGGGCGAAGTCGCCGCTGCCGTGAATGATCGGCAGCGCCGTCACCCGCTCGCCGATTTGCAACACCGGATCCGCCAACATCGTCGCTCGTTTCCCTGCCGAGTTAACGTCGCGAACATCAGCCGCGACGCGCGAGCGTCCAGTTCTCACGGGACAAACCGGGGCTAGCGCCCCGCGGCTGATCCCCATTTTGAGCCTGGACGAAGCACTAATCGACGCGCGACCGCCAGAAGTTCGCCCGCTGTGCGTCCCCGAGTTGATCATACAACTCCGCCAGGCGGGCGCGAATGGCGTGGTTCTCCGGCTCAAGCGCTGCCTGTTGCTCCAGCGCCAAGGCGGTAGTGCTCAGTTCGCCGAGGGTGCGGCTCTTTTGCAGATGCGTCTCTGCCTTCTGGCGGTTGTCGAGAGCGCGGTGGGCCATCCCCAGCTTATAGTGCGCCTCTTTGCTGGAAGGCAGGCGGCGGACGACTTCCTCCAGGTCGTCCGCGGCGCCGCGGTAATCTTCCAGGTCGAACTTGATTTCTCCCCGCAGCATTAACGCCGGCGTCGAATCCCCTTCGTCTTTCAAAAGCTCATCGACGATGCGGAGCGCCTCTTCGGGCCGGCTTTCCAGTCGAAGCAAGTGCGCCTGCTGGAGCCGCAGCGTGGCCGGAAGTGGGGCGCCGGTCGAGAGCTTGTCGAACTCCTCGCGGGCCTGGCCGATGTTGCGGCTTTCCAGGAGCACGCCGACAAGCTCGCTGCGAAGGCCCTGCCGCCGGTTCTCGGGGGTGAGCTCCAACGCGCGGCGGTACGCTTCGATGGCGGGATAGACTCGTTTTGCGGCGCGATGAATGCGCCCCTGCACGATCCAGGGGAACGGATCGCGCGGATCAATGCGGCTGAGGGCAACGCTATTCTCGAAGGCCAGGTCCAAACGCCCCCGTTGAAGCCGCACCTCGATCAGCCTGCGAAGCACGGCGGCGTCGGCGGTAGCGGCGCCGTCCTGTGCTGCCGACAGCGCGGCTTCCGCCAGGGGCAGCCGGCCGGCCTGCTCGGCGGAATCGGCCAGGCGGATCAGCTTGGCTGCCTCGCACCGCGAGGGGTTCTCGATGCGCCCGAACACGGTGCTTGCCTCTTCCCAGCGGCCTTGGTCGGCGAGGAGCCGGCTCAGCGCCAGTTGGGCTTCGGGGAAGTCGCCGTCGGCGGCGAGGATGCTGCGAGCCAACAGCTCTTCGGCCTGCGCCGGATCGACGTTTTGTTGCGCCAGCCCGCGCTCCATCAACGTCTGCGGATCCTCGGGCCAGAAGAAGACGCCGGCCAGGACGGCCGCCCCGAGGACGATCGCCAGCACGATAATCCGCCGCTGCGGGGCCGTTGCGCGTTGGGACTGCATACGTCAGGGACCGTCTGCGGGGCGACCTTCGCCTTCCACCACGAGATTCATCCGCCGCGGCGCCAAGTCGTCAAAGACTTCCGCGCTCCGCCCGGGCCACTCGACCCGCACGCGTGCGTCCGCGTCTTCGGAGAGCGGAAACGTGATTCGCCGGTCGAACTGCGAGAGATAGCCGCCGCCGCTCGTGACCCACCGCGTCGGCTCCTGCACGCCGTCGAGGAGCACGAGGCGGGCGCCGATCGCCTCGCGCTCGCCGCGCGTGGCTTGGAGGCGCAGTCCGACCCAGCGGCCCGGCGGCCGGCGATTGCGGAGCACGGCCGCGGGAGCATTCAGGTGCGAGACCACAAGATCCACGGCGCCGTCGTTGTCGAGATCGCCGAGGGCGGCGCCGCGCCCGGCGTGCCGCGAGGAAAAGTACGGACCGGCCTGCTCGCTCACGTCGGTAAACCGGCCGCCGACATTGCGGTAGACGAACGCCGGCTGCTCAAAGCCCGCCTGGCCGACGTGATAGAAGACGTTGCCGTTGATGACCAGCAGGTCCAGCCAGCCGTCCGAGTCGAAGTCGGCGAAGCCAGTCCCGAAGCCGACGTAGCGGAAGCAGCTTCCGGCGAGTCCCGCGCGGATGGTGGCGTGCTGGAAGAGCCCTTCGCCCACGCCTTCGTACAGCGAGTTGTCCTCCAGCTCAAAGTTTGTGACCCACAGGTCCGGGACTCCGTCGCCGTTGTAATCCCCCAGATCGACTCCCATGCTCCCTTCGGCCAGGCCATGCTCGGAGCCGGCGACGCCCGCGGCAAGGCCGCTCTCGCGGAGCGGAAACTCGGGACCGCCGAGATACAGATGATTGACGCCCGCGTCGTTGGCGACGTAGAAGTCGATCCAGTCGTCCTGGTTCACGTCGGCCGCCAGCACTCCCAGGGCGCGGCCTTGATCGCTCAACCCGGCGTCCGCTGTGACATTGCGAAAGCGGCCGTTCCCCAAGTTGCGGAACAGCAGGTCCTGCGCGGGAGGATAAAGCTGCGGGGGACAGACGTCGCGCACATTCCGGTCGCGATCGCCGCAGAAGCGACCGGCGTCGTCCTCCGGCGTCCACTGAACGTACCTGGCGATATAAAGGTCGGGCCAGCCGTCGCGGTCCACGTCGGCGGCCGCGGCGGCCGTGCACCATCCCTCGATGCGCAAGCCGGCCTGGTCGGTGACGTCGGCGAAGCGGCCTTCGCGCGTGTTGCGGTAGAGTCGGCAGCCGCCGTATCCGGTCACGAGCAAGTCGGGATAGCCGTCCTGGTTTTCGTCGAAGGCGACGCAGCCGTGGGTGTAGAGGGAACTGTCCTCGAGCCCCGCTTGCGCGGTCACGTCGGCGAAACGCCCGTTGCCATCATTGCGGAACAGGCCGCAGGATCGTCCGGAGACTTTGCCGGCAGAGTCGAAGCCGCCGCCGCCGGTGAAGAAGAGGTCGAGATCGCCGTCCTGGTCGTAGTCGAGCATCCCTACGCCGCCGCCGACGGTCTCCAGCAGCGTATACCGCTCGGCCTCGCGGCCGTTGCGATACTGGAAGTTGATGCCGCTTTGCTCGGTAACGTCTTCGAACCAATCCTCGGGGCGCGGCGGCCGCGGCGGGGAACGAGACGCGGCTTCTTGCGGCGCCGGCGGCGGCGAGCGAGACGCGTCAACCGCAGGAGCGGATCCATCGACGGCATTAGGCGCCTGCGTCGCCGGCCGGCACCCCAGCAGCATAAATGCGAAAAAGGCGAGGCGCCCGAGATCGTGGAGCGGCCTCGCCTTTATAATCGACGCACTCAAGATATTCGCGGCCTGCTGCGACACTACGATTTCATATCGAGCACGAAATCGTTGCTCCCCTCTTTGACCTCGAACGTCACGCCGCTGTCGGAAAAGCTTTTGTACTTCTCCGGGATCGTCGCCTGCGCGTCAGCGGTGAATGCATCCGGGTTTTCCTGAACGCGCGTCATCGCCTCCTCCGGGGAAAGCTGTTCGGTTTGTACGGCCGGAGGAGTGACGGAAACCTGGTACTGTCCCACCGACAC
>JAHWKS010000257.1 GCA_019347795.1 Planctomycetota bacterium
TGGAGTGGTGGAGTGGTGGAGTGGTGGAGTGGTGGAGTGGTGGAGTGGTGGAGTGATGGAGTGATGGAGTGAGTGGTGGAGTGGTGGAGTGGTGGAGTGGTGGAGTGATGGGACCTGACGAAGAATCATGGATGACGCGAATCTTCGATTACTCCATCACCCCAACACTCCAACACTCCATTACTCCATGATCCTCGCTGGGGCGTCGCTACGCTCCGCCGCCAGCCACCCCCTGGTGCTCTGTTTTATCGAATAATCATGCAGACCGCGGTCTTCAGCGCGAAGAACTATGACCGGGAGTTTCTCGGCGCCGCCGGGAAGGCGGCGGGGCATGCCTTGACGTTCTTCGAGCCGCGGCTGGATCGCGAGACGTGCAAGCTGGCGGAGGGTTTTTCGGCCGTCTGCCCCTTTGTGAACGACGTGCTGGATGCCGAGGTGCTGGCTCGCCTGGCCGCCGGCGGCGCGCGATTGATCGCCCTGCGATGCGCGGGATTCAACAACGTCGATCTGCCGGCCGCGGCGGAGCACCGACTGCGGGTGACCCGCGTTCCCGCCTATTCGCCCTACGCGGTGGCAGAGCATGCGATGGGTTTGATTCTGACGCTCAACCGGCGGATTCACAAGGCGTACAACCGCGTGCGAGAAGGGAACTTCGCGCTCGACGGTCTTTTGGGATTCGACCTGCACGGCCGCACCGCCGGCGTGGTGGGAACCGGGAAGATTGGCCAAGTGCTGGCGCAAATCCTGAGCGGCTTCGGCTGCCGGGTGCTGCTGTACGACATCCGCGAGAGCGACGCCTGCCGGGCGTTCGGCGAGTACGTTCCGCTCGACCAACTGCTGGCGGAGTCGGACATGATGTCGCTGCACCTGCCGCTCACGCCCGACACTCGGCATCTGATCGACGCGGCGGCGATCGCGCGAATGAAGCCGGGCGTGATGCTCATCAACACCAGCCGCGGCGGCCTGATCGACACCCGGGCGGTAATCGAAGGATTGAAAGAACAGCGGATCGGCTACCTGGGCCTCGACGTCTACGAAGAAGAGGCGGACTTGTTCTTTGAAGACCTTTCCAGCCGCGTGATCCGCGACGACGTGTTCTCGCGCCTGCTGACGTTCCCCAACGTGGTGATCACGGGGCATCAGGCGTTCTTCACCCGCGAGGCGTTGTCGCAGATCGCGCAGGTGACGATGGAGAGCCTCACCGCCTTCGAGCGCGGCGAGCCGCTCGAATACGAAGTGACGGCCGCCGTGCTGCGGAAGTAGCCGCACGCGGCGTTACTGTTCGAAGCGGCGATCGAGGACCGTCACGCCGTCCGGAAGCCGGGTTTTGTTAAGGTCGATCACTTCGCCGTCGATGACCAGGTCAACATCGATGCGGGCGCGGTTGAAGAAGCCGGCTCGTCCTTCGTCGCGAGCCTCAAACGGGTCGGCGGGCTTCCAGAGCAATTGACCTTCTTTGTTCTCCACCGACGTGACGTACTCCGGCAACTCCCCGTTTTTCCCCACCAGATAATCCGGCCACGGCGGCGCTGCGTGGAGCGCCTGACCGTCTTCGACGAGCTTCTTGAAGTCCGTGCGTTGGACGGGATCAATCTCTTTGTTCAAGGCATAACTGCCGGTGGGGGCGTAGATGCGGATTGTGGGCTGCCCGTTGCTCAAGAGGTCGCCCCACATCTTCGGCGGCGGCGAGGCGGCGCGGTAGAGCGTGATGCGGCCGTTCGGCGAACGAAGCCTGAGCACGGCCGGCCAAACCTTCTCGAACGTGGCCTGGTCGGGGATGGGGATCTCGTAGATGTTCTCCTGCAGCGCCGTGCCGATTCCCAGCGTGCGCGATGACTCGCGCAGCGGCTCGAGCTCCTCAGGCCAGTCCTGCGGCCAAGCGCCGCGATCCTGCGGGAAAATCGCCGCGACGGCGGCCGCCGCGGTCAGCGAGGCGAAAAAAATCACGAGTCCCACGCAAATCGAGCATCGCGTCATGGTCATGGACCTCCACAGGAAGGGATCATTCCACCGGGAATGAGACGATTCGGCCCCGCCTGTGGTTTTCGCGCCGATAGCGGCGGCTAAAACCAGCGGAGCGGGTCGCTCTCGCGGCGGCTGGCCCAGACGTGGGCGTCGGGGAATGTCTCGGCGAGGATTTCCGCCAGATACTCCAGGGCGAAGCGTTCGCTGGCGTAATGGCCGGGCAGCAGGAGCGCCACTCCGGCCGCCTCCGCTTCCAGGCAGGTGTGAAAGCTGGTTTCGCCGGTGAGCAGAACCTCGCATCCGAGGCGCCGGGCCGGCTCGAGGAACTCGCCGGCGCTGCCGCAGGCGACCGCCGCCGTCTGCACCGTTCGATCCAGATCGCCGACCAGTTTCAGCCCCTGAACGTTGAGGAGCGATTTGACTCGCTCGGCGAGCGTCGCGAGCGATTCCGGCTGCAGCAACCTCCCAAACCGGCCGGCGCCGATTGGATCGGAAGCGGTCGCAGACTCCAGGCCCTCGATCGGCCGCAGCGGAGCGATGTCAATCAGGCCGAGTCCTTCCGCGAGTCGTTGATTGATGCCGGCCGCCGCCGAGTCGAACGCGGTGTGCGGGCTGTACACGGCCACGCCGGCTTCGATCAGTTGCAGCAAGAGCCGGCCGGGAGTCGAGTCGTCGGTGATCCGCCGCAGGGCGCGAAACGGCAGCGGGTGGTGCGTGACGATCAGATTCGCCCGCTCCGCGACGGCCTCCGAGGCGCTGTAGGGCGTGACGGTCAAGCACGTCATGATGCGGCCCGCGTCCGCCGCGGCGCGTCCCACCAGCAGGCCGACATTGTCCCACTCCTCCGCCAGGCCCGGCGGCGCGAAGTCGTCCAAGAAACGGCAAACGTCGTGTACAGTCGGCATGCGGCGCGAGGAGGTCCCTATACTTTGCTGGCGAGCGTCTTGAGGAGCCAGGCCCGCAGCTTCTTCATGCTCAGCGGCATCGCGACCGCCACGTGCAGCGGATCCAGCTTCGCCTGCTGGGCGAACTTCTTCTGTTTCTCGGCCACCAGCAGCATCGCAGGAATCGCGCGGGTCTTCTCGTCCGCCTGAAATTGATTGAACGCATCCAGCCCCGCGAAGCCCAGTTCAATGGTCGAAAAGATGACGCAGTCAGCCGCCTTCGGGTCGTCGTCAAAGCGGCTGATGGCGCGGTCCGGGTTGCTGATCACCAGCACGCGGTAGCCGCACTTCTTGAGCGGCTCGCGGAGCATGTCCTGGATTTTGACGTTGGACTCGACCACCATCACGGTGCGATCCACCCCCTCTTCGCTCCTGGAAAGGGCCTTCTTCGGCGAAGCGCTGCTCTCGGCGGTCGGCTCCTCATCCCAGCCGCCGGCGTCGAGCTTCCGTTGCAGAAGCTTCAAGTCGGTGTACAACTCGTTGGGCGTGCTATAGCGCTTGTCCGGCCGGAACTCCATCGCGCGGTTGCAAATCTGGACCAGCGGCCGCGGCAAGTCCGGCTCCAGCTCCAGGATCGGCTTGATGTTCTGATAGCGCGAAACCGCCAGACGCTGGCTCCGCTCGCGGGTTTCCGCCAGCGCCGGGACGCCGGTCAGCATGTTGTAAAAGATGCAGCCGGCGAAGAAGATGTCGCTCCGTTTATCGTCCTTCCGCACGCCGGTGGCCCGCTCCAGTCCGGCGTAATCGATAGTGCGCGGATTCTCCAGATCGGCCATTTCCGACTCGCTCATCCCGCCGGCGATCGCCGCCAGGCCGAAGTCCACCAGTTTGGCCCGGCCGGCGGTGGCGACCAGCACGTTGGACATCTTCATGTCGCGATGGCAGACGCCCTTCTCAAAGGCGTAGGACAGCCCGCCGGCGATGTCGAGCATAATTCGCAAGGCCTCTTCGGGGGCCAGCTTTCCCCGTACTTTGACGAACCGGCGGAGGTCCCGCCCTTCGACGAACTCCATGACCATGAAGAGCAGGCGCCGCTCTTTGCGGACCTCGTAGATGGGGACAATCGCCGGGTGCCGCAGGAGCGTGCCCATCTCGCCTTCCCGCATAAAGAGGTCGGACTTCACGGGGTCGTCCGTGTAGCGGCGGCGGAGCACCTTGACCGCCACCACCCGCCCGGTTTGGCGATGCACGCCGCGATAAACGCGGGCGAAGGTCCCCGACCCCACCAGATACAGCACCTTGTAGTCGCCGTAGAAAAATCCGTGCGACTCGCCGCGCAAGAGCCGCTCGAGTTGAAAGTTGGTGAGGAACTCCCGGCGCACCAGGGCGGCGCTAAAGTCGTCAAGGGGCACATCGCGAGTGCCGAAGTCGGCCCAAACGGCATTCAGTTGCCGTTCGTCCATCAACTCCAGCTCCAGCGCGCGTCGGCCGAGATCTTCGGCGGTCCAGTCATCCATCGGCGATGCCTTCTCCCCTTCTCTCGCTGCCGGCCCGCCCCGAAAGCGATTCACCGGCCAGCAGATAATGCGTTCATGGTATTTTATGGAGCGCTGCCCGGCAATGCGCGCTCCAAGAATTCCGTGGAGAATGGCGGCCGCGCCCGACTGCGCCCGAAGACGAATAGGCGTCGCCGGCCGGTCGCCAGGCGCTGTGTCAACAGAGCGAAGCTGCGGCCGTGGTTCAGCGCGGGGGGCGCCGGACCGTGGTCGCGGGAGTCGAGGCTTTGCTCGGGGTTGTCGCCTGGCCCCCGACGATCGAGTCGGTTTCCGTCGGCTTTCTCGTGGTTCCGCCGCACAAAGCGGGCAATATTGCTCCGCCTCCGGCGAAAAACTTTGCGCAATCGGCAGGGCTTGCGAGAAATCGCCGCGCGACGCCGCGGCGGCGTGCGAAACGTCTGCCCGGCGCTGGAAATCGGCCTCCGGGTCAGTCACAATACACCGCTGTCTCGATTGCGGTGCGATCGCCCTGATGCCGCCGTATTCCTCACTTAGAAAGAAACACCATGAGCACGGAAAACCCTTATGATCCCTCAGGCACTCCCGGAGGAGCGGGCGGACCCATCGGCGGCGACCGCGCCGCAGCGTCGTCGAAAGTAGCGGGACCGGCAATTGCCTTGATTGTTATCGGCGTCCTCAACGTGCTGTTGGCCCTCCTGGGCGTTGTCAACAATATTCGAACGATGGGCGCAGATCCCGCGGAAATCGAAGCTCAGTTCCAGCCGGGGCAGCTTGAAGACCTTGAGCAGCAAGGCTTCGATCCACAAGCCTTCGTTAAATTCGCCCAGGCCGGCGGAGCGATTGGCGTGGTGCTCAACATCATCGCGCTCATCGTCGGAATCGTAATTATCATGGGAGCGCTGAAGATGAAGAATCTCCAGTCGCGAGGGCTGGCGATGACGGCTGCGATTCTCGCTATGATCCCGTTCATATCTCCGGCGTGCTGCCCGTGCATCATCGGCCTGCCGATTGGCATCTGGGCGCTGGTGGCGATGAACGATCCGAACGTGAAGACGTCGTTCACCAGCTAGCGAAAGCCGCACCAAACAAAACGCCGGCAGCGCTTAACTGCACTGCCGGCTTTTCTTTTGCGCGATGAGATCGCCGCGGGCGACTACAGCGTCTTCAGGTACTCCAGCACGGCGTGCTTCTCGTCTTCGGTGAGCGCGTCGGGGAAGTGGTGGCCGGCGGCGCTTTTGCCGAAGCGGGTGGTGTCGAAATACTCGCGCCGCTCGCGCGGCTCGTAGGCTGCGGGGGGAAGCTCAGCGAAGGTTTCGATCACCGGGCCCACGCGCTCGCGGTCGTAGCCGTCTTCGCGGGTGCGCCGCCAGATGGCCGGCCGCTCGCTCGGATGCAGCACGTGCCAGAGCGTGGGGATCGAGCCGTTGTGGAAGTACGGCGCCGTGGCCCACACGCCGTCCAAGGGAGGCGCCAGGTAGCCGCCCGGATCGAGCCGCGTCTCTTGCCGGCCGAACTCGGCGATCCAGCTTTCGTCATACCGCCGCCGGGCCTCCGCCGTCAGCGCATCCAGCCGCACCCGGTCGGTCCCGATCTCCTCGATCGGCACAATGCGGTTCGGATACGTCTCCTCGTCGCCATAGGTCCCATGACACTCGGCGCAGTTCTTCAAAAACGCCCTTTCGCCACGCCCGGCGAGCGCCTCGTTAATCTCGAAGGGATACTCCGGCGCCTCGATCGACATCAGGTAGGCGTAGATGTCCCGGAAGTCGTCCTCCCACTGGCGCAGCTTCTCCGGACCGTTCTCTTTCACCAGCACGAACTGCATCAGCCCGCGGTGGCCGCGCTCGGCGAAGCCGTCGATGTAGATGTGCGACTTCTTCTTGAAGTGCCACCACGGCGGCGGGTCCATGTCGTGGTGGGTCATCTCGGGGAGCGAGAGCCGGTTCACGAGGTTCAGCTCCGCGTCGCGATTGGCCAAAAGCGCCACGCCGAACATCACGGCATTCGTTGTGCCACGCGTCGTGCCCAGGGGGAGAAACATCGAGCCGAGGTCCATCCGCGAGAGCGGCTTTTCCATGTCGAGCTTCGTGGAGCGAATCTCCTCGCTGAGCGTCTGCAGCGCGTAGTGCGAGTTCGGCAACCCCGGAATCACCCGCCCCGCGACCTTCCCGCCATGACAGGCGAAGCAGTTCATCGTCCACCGCCCTGCCTCATCCACGACGTATTGAAGCGGCGCCGCTCCCGAGTTTTTCCGCGGAAGGGGCCGACGAGTCAGCCCGTACCTGGAGAAGGCCATCCTTCGGCGCTCCTCGACGGCGGCTTGCCCGGCCTCGGTGCGGAGCGGCTCGGGCCACTCTCGCCAGACTTCGTCGAACGTCTCCTGGTCGAAGTCGGGCGGAAGATACGGCTTCGCGAGCAACAGCCGATAGCCGCGCTCCGCGTCCCCGGCCGACGCCGCGGCGCCCGCCAGGGCAATCGCTAGTCCGAGGAAGTGAGGTAAATGGCGCATCACGCCTGTCATTGTAACGCAAAGCTTCGTCCCCGCGGGAGTTCACTTGCGAGCGCGCGACAGGACTTAACGTGGCGAATGATTCGGCATCGCCGGAACCGCCGAAACCCTGAACTCCCGGCCGACCTCTTACCGGCGTTACTCCTCGGCAGGCGGCGTTTCCTCCGCCTCTTCCTTCTCTTTCTTCTTCTTTTTGCCGAACATGCGGGCGAAGAGGCCCCGAGGCTTTTCCAGCTCCAGGATGCGAGCCTCGAGCTGCGCGCTGCGGGTTTCGAGCTGTGCGTTCCGCATTTGGAGTTGGTCGCAGAGGCCTTTGAGCGAGGCCAGAGCGGCGTCGCGGGCCTGACGCTCCTGCGCAAGGTGGGCCTCCGCGGCGGCGGCGCGGCCGGCC